>DATBAA010000719.1:0-2629 GCA_036271755.1 Myxococcales bacterium
GGCGGCAATTCCCACGCGGTCCGCCTCGGCGGCGGTCGGGGGCAACTCGCCGGATGCGCGCCTGGGCTACCTGGGCTTCGTCTTCCTGGGGCTGCTCTTCGGCCTCTGGTTTGGAGCGCCCGCGATGGTCCGCCGCTTCGACCATTGGCGCTCGAAGCGCTTCTACCGGCGCACGCAGGCCGCCGCCGGCGAGTCTGCCGCGACGCCGCTGCGCGTGTCGTCCGCCGGCGATCTGCAGCGCCACATCCAGGGGCTGCGCTGCTCGTGCGGCCGCGCTTTTTCGGGCGTGGCGTTGGAGGCCGGCGACAGCTCGCTGGTGGGCGCGCAGACGGTCCACTCCGTCCGGCTGCGCTGCGCCTGCTCTGTAATCCGCGCGGTCTTCTTCGTGGAAATTTGACAAGTCCACTCACAATACGCTACTCCTGCGAATGCATTCACGCGATGCCACTCAAAAGCATCGCGGCCGCGCACAGAGCGCGGCGGACCAGGTAGCGGGCGGGCAAAGGACAGCGCTTTGGAGGTGGCGATGGCGCAGCGCGAAGCAGACGAATTCGACGCGCTAGAGACGGAGCACGCGGGCGGCATCTCCGCGGTGCAGATCGTCGACTTCTTCGCTCCGCGCGGCGTCAAGCTCGCGCAGGCCACTTTCCGCAAGTACGTGCAGCTGGGCCTGCTTCCGCGCTCGCGGCGGGTCGGCGAAAAGGGCAAGCACCGCGGCTCCAAGGGCCTCTATCCGGCCAGCGCGGTCCGCCGCATCCATCTGATCAAGTCGCTGATGGACGAAGGGCAGACGCTGGAGGACATCCGGCGCTCGTTCATCTTCTTTCGCGGCCAGCTCGACGGCGTGGAGCGCTCGCTCGACGAGCTCTTCGTCGCGCTGGATCACAGCATCGCCCAGAAGCCGGAGCTGAAGCCGCAGCGCCGCAAGGAGCTGGAGCGGCTGCTCGAGGGAAGCCGGCTGAAGGCGCAACAGTTCGTCAAAGACATCGAACGTACGGTCACCGAAATCACCGCACGGGAAGAGCCCGGCAAGGGGAAGGCTTAAATGAACGAGCCCAAAATCGACGACCTGCCTGCCGTGCCCGAAGAGCTCGAGGCCGACGGCACGCCACGCCAGCGCGCCCGCACCATGAGCCGCAAAGAGATGGCGCGCATGTTCCGCCAGCAGAACGCTGCGGGCGGCGTGGAGCCGGAGCTACAGGGCCTGATGGCCGAGCTGGACGCCACCCGGCCCAAAGTGCGCGGCGACTGCGCCGAGGGCGAGCGGCCGTGCCCCTACGTCTCGTGCAAGTTCAACTTGTACGTCGACGTCAACCCGCGCACCGGCTCGGTGAAGATGAACTTCCCCGACAAGGAGCTGTGGGAGCTGGCAGAGACCTGCGCCCTGGACGTCGCGGACCGCGCCGGCATCACGCTCGAAGAGGTGGGCGTGATCATGAACCTGACCCGCGAGCGCGTGCGGCAGCTGGAGATGCGCGGCCTCACCAAGCTGCGGGTCATCGCCGACGACGAGCCCAAGGACGTGCCGTACATTCCGCCCATCCGCGACGGCGACGAAGACTACGATTGATTCGAGAGCACTCGGCCCAGGCGCCTCGCTGGCTGTTCGATGAAGAAATAGGAGAGCGGGACGATCAGCAGCATCATCGGCAAGAGGCGTGGAATGAATTGCCACGAGCCGGCGAAGTTGAACGGGGCGGCGGTGAAGAGCTGCTGCCAGAGAAAGCTCCCATACGCGGTCAGCCCCAGCGCTTGCACCGGCTTGCTGCAGAGCAGGACGCGAAGCCACTTGCCGCGCTCCAGGCTGAAGAGCAGCACGAGGCTGATCGCAAAGGGCACGACCAGCGTCTGGTAGAACCCGAACGCGACGCCTTCGTGAGTGAACGGCCGGCTGAGCAGCATCAGGAAGAGCGCGGCGGCCAGCCAGCCGGGGACGCGTGAGCCAATCGAGCGCATCTTCTGTTCGTGCAGCGCCAGCATCGCGCCGAAGCCGGCCCAGACGAAGCCCCAGCGCATCTCGATCAGCATCTTCGAGCTCGTGGCGATGCAGATGGCGATCAGGTTCCAGATGGCCACCGCGCAGACCAGGCCCAACAGGCCAAAGGCCCTCCGCGGTTTGGGCAAGAGGATCCAGGCAATGGACACCACCAGATAGAAGTGTGCCTCCACCGCGAAGAACCAGGTGTGGCTGGTGAACCAGTTCGGCAGGAAATGAACGTCGAAAAGGAGCGCCGCCGCGGTGGCCACGCCTGGCCACGAATCCTTGATGGCCCCGGCCCGGAGCAAGAGCGCGATCGCGGCCAGGTAGAGATAGACCATCGGCAAGATGCGGCAGGCCCCGCGCCAGTAGAGCGCTCTCAGCGAGACGACGCCCCGGCGCCGCTCTTCTTCCATGAGCAGGCGGCAGATACAGAAGCCGCTGAGAACGAGCAGCATCGCAACCCCGGCAGGGTCGAAGCCGCGGACCATGAACGCCAGCCGCGGAATGAAGGCCAGCCGCTGCTCGCGCTGGTAGGTGCCCAGGTGGCCGATAGTGACGAGCAGCACGGCGACGGCGCGCCAGCCGTCGAATTCGCGCAGCCGCCCCGGTTTGCCTTCTCTGCTCTCTTGCACAGGACCAACATCGCAT
>DATBAA010000720.1:0-4473 GCA_036271755.1 Myxococcales bacterium
GACCCCGCGTTCGAGGCCGCGTTGGCTTGCTCGGTTCCCGACTGCACCGGCTGTCCGGCTCCGAAGGTGTAGGTCGTCGGCGCCGGCGGCGTCGTGGCGCTGTTGCTGCTGGTGCCTCCGCAGGCGAATAGAGTGCAAAGCGAAATCAGGATCTTTTTCATGTTGGGCCCTCCCCTTTGATTACAGACCGGCCAGGAGAATGCGCCGGCCACCTCTTTTGCAGAGTGAGATTGATCACGTTCTCGCGCCGAGGTGGCCAATTCTGAACGGCGCTTCGTCACGGCGGTGATAAAGGACCCACATGGCAAACATCAACCTCATCGGAGGCGAGAAGGGCGGCGTCGGCAAGTCGCTCGTTTCGCGCTTGCTCGCGCAGTACATGATCGATCGGTCACTTCCTTTTCTCGGGTTCGACTCCGATCGGTCACACGGCGCGCTCATGCGCTTCTACGCGGGCTACGCCTCGCCGGTGGTGGTGGACAACTACGAGAGCCTGGACGCGGTGGCGGAGGCAGCCGCCGAAGATCCGGAGCGCCGCATCCTCGTCGACCTGGCCGCGCAGACGCACCAGCCGCTGGCGCGCTGGATGGCGGAGTCGGGCCTCTTGGAGATGGACGAGCTGAGCGTGCGCTACTGGCACGTGATGGATTCGGGCCGGGACTCGGTGGACCTGCTCATGCGGCTCCTCGATCAGTTCGAGGACAACCTGGACTACGTCGTCGTCCAGAACGAGCTGCGCGGCGAGGACTTCTCCATCCTGGAGAAGTCGGGCCAGAAGGCGCGCGCGACGGCGCTGGGCGCGAGGTTCATTCGTTTGAAGAAGCTGCACGACGGCCCGCTGAAGAAGATGGACGAGCACAGCGCCAGCTTCTGGGCCGCCGCAAATCACTTCGACAAATCGAAGGGCCTCGGCTTGATGGAGCGGCAACGGCTCAAGATCTGGCTCAAGCACGCCTACGCGGAATTCGACGCCCTCGCGCTATGACGCCGCGATGAAGCTGGAGCTGAGCTATCACTCCGGGTTTTCGGAAGAGCTGTTCGGCTGGCGAGCGACCCTCTTCGCCGGCCGGCGCGGCTCGTTCGGCTGCAGCTGGTTCGACGGTGCGCAAAGCCACGAGAGGATCTTGAAGCGGTATGACTTCGGGCTGGACGCGCTGTCATTCCTGCGCATCGCCGCCGCGCTCGATGCCTTGCCCTCGCCGTTACAGACGCTCAAAGCGGACGATGCGCCGGTGCGCCGCATCCGCGCGGCTTCAGAAGGGAGCGTCGTCGAGCGCTCTTTCATTCCGCGGTTTGCCGGGCGGACGCCGTCGAAAGCAGAAGAGGAGTTCAATCGCATCTGGTTCGAGCTCGTAGAGCTGGTGAAGCCCGCCTTCGCGCAGCTGCAGATCGACGGCGATGCGCTCGCGAAGAACTGCTAGGCAGCTTGCCCGGAGCGGCTCGCGGCCCCTGTTCCGCGGCCGCTCCGGGCGAGCTCGAGAGCGTTCAGACTTCCAGCTCCTTCTCGACGTCGTGCAGCTTCATGCGCGCGAGGGCCAGGTTGGCCTGGTCGCGGTTCAGCGCCAGGTAGAGAAAGAGGTTGGGGTGCTTTTCCAGCGTCCGGATGAGGTGATACTGGGTGGACAAGGTAATCAGGATGTCCTCGATCTTGTCCTTGAGGCCCAGCGCCGCCATCGCCTTGCTCTTCGAGCGCACCACGTCCGTGTTCGCCGAAGCCGCGATCTCGATGTTGAACCCCGCGCCGCCGCCCACCGTGCCCATGGTCATGCCGCTCTTGTAGTCCACCAGCGCCACCGCGATGGCCCCGTCGATCTTGCCGGCCTTCTCCAAAGACTGCTTCACGTTACCCATGTTGATGCTTCCTTCATGCCCTCGGGTTGAATCGACGGGCGCGGAGAGGGATTCCTCGCCCAGGATCTCTTCGTCGGTGATGACGAGCTCGGTCTCGACGCCTTCGTCCATGCGCCGCGCGACCTCGATGAGCAGGTGGTCCACGGGCAGATGCATGGTCGGCTCCATCTGCGGCAGGTTGCCCAGCGTAAAGGTGTTGCCGCCGGCGGTGACCACCGCGACGGCCGCCTGCGTTCCGGTGAGCTCGCCCGAGCGCGCCGCGACGATCTTGCCGTCCATCAAGCTGAGCTGGCCGCCGGGCGTGTTCAACACGCAGGTCTTGTTCTCCAGCGCCAGCAGCTGCAGCACGCTGGTGAGCTCGATGCCGGTCATGCGCCCGAAGGCCAGCTGCTTGAGCCGCGCCTGGATGGCCTCGCGCAGCTGATCGCGGCTGATGGGCTTCTCCAGGATGCCGATGGCTCCGGAGCCCTGCACGCGCTTCTCCAGCTCGGGCGTGCCGAACGCCGTCATGACCAGGACCTGCACCAGCGGACGGTGCTCCATCAGCCAGGCGAGGAGGCCAAAGCCGTCCAGGCGCGGCATGCGCAAGTCAGTGACCACCAATTCGATCTCGGTCGCCTCGAGAACTTCTATCGCCTCGAGGCCGTCGCCGGCGGTGAAGATGTCGTAGGGCTCGGGCCTGCGCACGCTGGCCTCGGCCAGCGAAGCAACGAAGGCTGGTTCGTCATCGACAATCAGGACGGTAGGTCGCCGCTGGCTCACGCCGGCAAGTCACTGCACTTGCCCGGCCAATCAATCCCCAGAGTGAGTTGTGGAGACGAAAGCGGCGATTGCTTCAAATCGATGCTTCATTCCGGCGTGTCGATTTGACGCTTTCCCAACTCACCCAGCGAAGTGAGTCGCCGCCGCAGCGTGGAGAGTGAGATGCCCAGCGCTGCGGCCGTCTTCTGCTGGTGACGCCCATGGCGCTCGAAGGCCGCCAGCACGTGCTGATCGATGAGCTGCTCCAAGGTCGCATTTTCTGGCGCGGGCAGGGCCGGTGTCCGCGCGGGAGCGGCCACGGGCGTGAGCAGCCGCGATGGACGCAAATCAGGGCCCTCCGTCAGCCAATGCGCGCGTTCGATGATATTGCGCAATTCCCGGACGTTGCCCGGCCAATGATACTCGGCCAGCCGCGCGAGCTCGCCGGGCGAGAGCTGCCCGGACACTGCCGCGGCGAAGCGCGCGGCCAGGAGCTGGATCTGATCGCGCCGCGCCCGCAGCGGCGGCACCTCGATGCGCAGGATGTTGATGCGAAAGTAGAGGTCTTCACGGAATCGTCCCGCGCGGACTTCGGCCTCGAGCGGCCGGTTGGTGGCGGCGATGAAGCGCACCTTCACCGGCCGGTTCAGAGTGCCGCCCAGGCGCCGCAGCGAACGCTCCTCCAGCAAGGTGAGCAGCTTCGGCTGCAGCGTGGGCGACAGATCGCCGATCTCGTCGAGAAAGAGCGTGCCGCCGTCGGCCAGCTCCACCAGGCCGGGCCGCGCCTGCGAGGCGCCGGTGAACGCGCCGCGCTCGTGGCCGAAGAGCTCTGCCTCCAGCAGCGACTCGGGCACCGCCGTGCAGTTCAGCGTTACGAAGGGCCGCTGCTCGCCGCCGCGGGCGTGGATGAGCCGGGCGATCATCGTCTTGCCGGTTCCGGTCTCTCCGGTGATGATCGCCGGCGCGTCCGAGCGGGCCGCGCGCGAGATCAAATCATCCAAGTCAGCCGGCAGCGCGGGCTCCGGCGAGGATTCGAGGGCGAGCTTGCGGCGCGTCAACTCACTCTCGCGCTCCAGCAGACAGGCTTGCAGCGCATGATCGACCGCGTGCAACAACTTTTGCCGGTCGATTGGTTTCGTGAAGTAGTCATGAGCGCCGCTCTTCAACGCGCGCACCACCGAAGGGACGCTGTCGTCGGCGGTGAGCAGGAACACCTTGGCCTGCGCGTTGGCGCGCAAGATGGGCTCGAGCAGCGACAAGCCGTCGCCGTCCGGAAGCCGCAAGTCCACCAGCGCCACATCGAAGGGCTGCAGCGAAATGGCTTCTTTGGCGCCAGCGATCGACGAAGCCGTCGTCGCCGTGCCCCAGCGGCGGCTGGCGTCGCGCTCGAGCAGCTCGGAGAAAGCCGCGTCGTCGTCGACGATGAGGACGGCGCTCACTTCTCGCCTCTGGGAAACGTCAGGCGGGCGATGGCTCCCTGTTGCGGCGAAGGCACCAATTCGATGGTGGCGCCCATGGCCCCCAAGATGCGCTTGACGATGACGAGCCCCAGGCCGGTGCCCTTCTTCTTGGTGGTGAAGAATGGCCGGAAGAGGCTGCCGGACGCGGCGGCCAGGCCTTCGCCGTTGTCCTCGACCTCGAGGATGATCTTGCGCGGCCAGGGGATGAGCCGCAGCACGATCTGTCCGCGCCGCCCGGCGGGAATGGCGTCTGCCGCGTTGCTGGCCAGGTTGAGCAGGACTTGATGCAGACCTTTGGGGTCGCCGCGGATGAAGATGGGAACGTTGGGAACTTCCACCAGCACGTCCAATTCGCGCAGCGAGAAGTCGTGCTGGGTCAAGCGCGCGAAGTCACCGACGATGAGCCGCAGCTCCAAGCTCT
>DATBAA010000721.1:0-10679 GCA_036271755.1 Myxococcales bacterium
AGGTGGCGTCTCCGGCATAGCTGGCGACGATGCCGTGGTTGCCGGCGGACAGTCCCAATGAGGCAATCGCAAGCGTGGCCGTACCGTTCGAGAGAGTCGCGGAGCCGACCGACACGCCGTCGGCGGAGAACTGCACGGCGCCCGTCGGCTGCGCGCCGCTGCCGCTCACGGTCGCCGAGAAGCTGACGCTGCTGCCAAACGAAGCCGTCGCGGGCACCGAAGCCTGCGTCGCGGAGGCGATGCGCGCCGGAGCATCGATGGTCACCGTGACCGAGCCGAACGATTGCGTGGGATAGTTGGCGTCTCCCGGATACTGCGCGGTGTACGTGTGCGTGCCGCCGCCGACGTTGCTCAAGGCCAAAGAAGCCAGCGTGCCGTTGGCGCTGAGCACGCCCGAGCCCACGACCGTGGCTCCCTCTAAGAAGTTGACCGGCTGCTGCAGCGCGGGGACGCCCGTCCACGCTCCATAAGAAACTTGTGACATGGCCGGCTGCACCACGGCCTCCAAGGTGAAGCTGGCCGCGCCGGTGAAGGTGAGCGAGCGCTGATTGGTGGCGGTGGGCGTCGATAAGTAAAGCTCGCCAACCAATGCCGGGAAGGCGCCGGTGCAGTCGCGAGCGCCCGACGAAGTGACCGGGGCCGTCCCCGACTCTGAAACGCCCGTGCCGGTCAATGATTGCAAGAGCTGCGGAAAGACCGCGCCCGGCCCCAGCGTTACCGCCGCGAACTGCGGCGCCGGCGACAAGTCGTTGCTCTGCAGCGAATCGAAGACGACGTTGTCCAACGTCACCGAGGTGGCATGCGCGGCGTCGAAGCCCTGCAGCTGCACCTTGCCGCGGCTGAGAAAGTGCGCGTTGCGGACCACGATGTTCTCGAACTGCGGAATCAAGCTCCCGCTCGCTTCCACATAGAACGGATTCAGCTCGAGCGCGTGGGCCACGTCCTTCACGCAGAGGTTCTGGTAGGTCACGTTCTGCACCAGCCCGCCGCGGTCCTGGGCGGACTTGATGCGCAGGGCGTTGGCGTTTCCGTCGGCCGCGGTGCCGGCCATGTTCACCGAGTCGACCAGCATGTTGGTCAGGCCGCCCTTGGTGAAGCTGCCCACCGAAATGCCGTGTCCGCTATAGGTTTGTAAGTTGGAGAAGGTGATGTGCGCCGAGGCGGCGCTGGCGGTGACCGCCAGGTTGTCGTCGCCGTCGGAGATGGACGAGCGCGTGACGGTGATGTCGCTGCCGCCCGGATCGATGCCGTCGGTGTTGCGCGCGGTGTAGGGCGTGGCGATCTTCACTCCCCAAGCGGTCAGGCCAGTGCCCTTCCAGACGACGTGGAACATGGGCGAGTCGCGCAGCGTGATCTTGTAGAGCGTGAACGAATTGGCGGCGCTGGTTTGCAGCAGCACGAAGTTGTTTTGATCTCCGTTGGGGTTGGCGTCGGCCGCCAGGTCCCACCAGTTCTCCGGGCCCGGAGAACCCGAGACGAGCAACTTGTCCTGCCCGCGGCCGTCGATGACCCCGTAGCCCATGATGGCCGAGCCGGTGGACGGGTTGCCGTGGTTGACGCTGAAGAGGCTCTTGCAGCCGTTGCCCAATGTTCCCACCGTGCCGCAGGCTTCGATGCTGGCGGAGACGGTGCCTGCCTGGTAGTCGGCGGGGTTGCGCGAGGCGAAGACGGTGACTCCGCCATCGACCAGCAGGGTGACGCCGCTGGGAATGTCGATGGGCTGGATCAGGAATGCGGCGTTCGCGCCCGAGCGCACCAGCTCGACTGCCTGCCCCGAGGGGCAAGAGGTCAGCGCGGCCTGGATGCGGGCGGTGTCGAACGCCGTCTCCGACGAGGGCTCGCCTGCTTCCGCTTGCAGTTGGGCCGACAACACGGCGCAGCTGGGCGGAAAGGACGGTTCGACGACGGTGCGGCGATCTTGCGCCTGAACGGCAAACGAAAGTGTCAGAAGGAGGGCCAGCGGCCACACAACTTTGGCGTCCCTCTTGCCGCGGCGTGACAGACGGTCTAGCAACCTAACCTCCAGGCCGGTAATGTGAGAAGCAGGAAAGGAACGAACGACGCATGCCCATCCAGGCCATCGGCAGCGACCGCCTCTATCGGAAGATCGCCCGGCAGCTGTCCGAGCTCATCGCCGCGGGTGAGTTCACCGCCGGCCAGCGGCTGCCTTCTGAGCGAGAGCTGGCAGAGCAGCTGGGCGTCTCCCGGCCGTCGGTGCGCGAGGCGCTGATCGCGCTGGAGATCGAGGGCAAGGTCGAGGTGCGCGTCGGCTCGGGCGTCTTCGTCTCGCAGCTCAAAGAGGTCATGCCGCTGGGCGGCGACCAGCACGGCGAGGGGCCGTTCGAGCTCATCCAGGCGCGCATCACCGTCGAAGGCGAGACCGCCGCGCATGCCGCCTCGGGCGCCACCAGCGAAGAGTTGGATGAGATTCGCGCCGCCGTCGCCGAGCTGCAGCGCTGCCAAACGGCCGGGCTGCCCACCGACGCGGCCGACCGGTCCTTCCACCTCTCCATCGCCCGCGCCACCCACAACGGCCCGCTCACCTCTGTGGTGGAGCTGCTCTGGGACCAGGGGCGCGGCAAGATGTGGAAGCAGATGGAGAAGCACTTCCAGACCGACGCCCTGCGCGCCGCCACGCTGCGCGATCACCGCGCCATCGTCGACGCCATTGCCAGCGGCAAGCCCGACGCCGCCCGCGAAGCGATGAAGCGGCACTTGAACCGCGTCGCCCGCGAGTTCACCCGCGGCTGGGACGCGCTCAAGAAGGACGAGCCCGCCGTCGTCAAGCGCAAGCGCGCCAGGTGAGTCAAGACTCTTCAAAGATATTCTCCCATAAACGGTAGTCGCCAACTCGCCTTCGGCGAGCGCGACTAATGAACCGTCGTCGACCCGAAGATGCTGAGCGGGGACGGGAACGGCACGTAGGCGCGGCTGCAGTCCACCACCTTGGAAGGGTCCACCGCCTGCGTCGGCGTGCCGGCCACCAGCATGCGCGGCCCGGTGGTGGGCCAGACGTTGAGGTTGACGCCCTTCAAAGTGAGATCGGTGTCCGAGGCGACGATTTGAACGCCGTCCGGATTGGTGGAGACGACGTTCTCCAGGGTCATGACCAGCGGAAACTGCGGATTCTCGAATCCGCCGGTGTCTGCCTGGAAGCCCTGCAGGCGCACGCCGGTGCCGGCCGCTCCGGGCTCGATGTCGATGTTGCTCAAGAAGATGTCGTGGAAGTTGGGGATGAGCGGCCCTTCGGTGGGCAGCGCCTTGGTGCTGTAATAAGGCGTGAAGAGCAGTGAGTTGAGCGCGTCTCGAATGCAGACGTTCTCGTAATAGATGTTCTTCACTTCGCCGCCGCGCGCGTAGTCGGACTTGATGCGCAGCGCCTCTTCCGAGCCGTCGAAGCTGTTGTCCCAGACGTGCATGTTGGCCACGCCCGCGTTGGTCTCGCTGCCGATGGAGATGCCGTGACCCCAATAGAAATGGTTATGGGCGACGATGATTCCATAAGCGCGATCGGAGCGCGCGCCGCGGTCGCCGTCGACGCCGATGCCCACCGCGTTGGGGTTGTTGCTGCCCTTGAGCGCGAAGTCGTCGTCGCCGGTAGAGATGTAGTTGAAGGCGAAGACCACGTTCTTCAAATAGCCGTCGAACGCGATGGTGCTGGGAGAGGTGGTGGCGGAGCCGGTGGTGAGCCTGGCCACCGCGGGCTTGGAAGACGACGCGGGGTCGAAGGCGTCGGTGTTCTTGACGTTGTCCTCGGCGAAGACGGCGCCGGTGTAGAGCGGGTTCAGGTTGCCCGCAGGGTTTGCGTAAGCGGCCAGCGACGGGGTCATGACCTTCACGCCCCAGACGGTGAAGCCGTCGATGCCGGCGGGCACCACGTGGAAGTTGGCGCTGTTGGTCAAAGTCACTCGATAGAGAGTGAGATTCTTCACGTTGTTGAAGACCATCATGCGCCAGTTGGACTGCGAGCCAAATCCGGTCCGGCCGTTGTCGATGAGGTTTCCCAGGAAGGCCAGGTCCCACCAGGTCATGTTGCGCGCGGCCGACTTCGAGTTGACGGTGGTGCCGCCGTTGTCGCACGAGGTGCCGTCGGCGGCCTGCGCGCCCTTGGCGTACGAGGTGTACGTGTTGGAGCAGGAGAGGTCGACTTTCATCAACGGGTACAACTTATTGGTGGTGACGATTTCGGCATAAGCGCGGCCGTCGACCAACCCGTCGCCGACGATGGCCGAATTCACCAGGCTGTTGCCGCCGAAGAGGGGGAGGCAGTTGCCCGAGCTGCCGGCCTTGGACGAGCTGACCGCGGTGTTGGCGCAGTACGGGCCGGCGAGGTTGGGCGAGAAGGCCATGACGTCGCGGGTGGCGTAGACGGTGACGCCGGCGTCGATCCAGAGCGTGACGCCCGAGGGCAGCGTCAGCGGGCCGGTGATGAAGGCGTTGCCGGGCCCGGTGCTGCTCACCATCAGCTTCACGGCGTAGCGGCTGGCGCGATACATGGGCTTCGCCAGCTCTTCGCCGGTGGCGCCCGCGAGGTTGATGTCGGGAGACGGATTGGCCTTCTGCAAGGCCACGGCTGCCGCGTCGGCGGCGGCGATGGAGGGTCCAACCTCGAGATCGACCTGCGCGCCGCAGGCGTCCAGCGCGGCCTGGATGCGCGCCTGGTCGGGGTTGACGATCTTCGGATCGGCGGCGACGGCGACTCCGGCCGGCGACGGATCGGACTCGGGCGGCAGCGCTCCGTCGGGCCGCGAGGCGTAGAGATCGCTCGCCTCCAGCGTGGCGCAGAGCTGCGACTCGGTGGGCAGCGTAGGCTCGGGAGGCAACTTCGGATCGGAGGTGGCGATGCCGACTTGATACGGCTCGACGCCTTCGTACGAGACCGAGTTGGGCGACTTGTCGTCGCAAGCGGCGGCCGCCGCGAGAAGAGCAAGCAGTGCGATCTTGGAGTGGGAAGTCATATGCATCCTCGCTTAGAAGCGCGCGATCATGCCGAGGCCGCCGGCGGTGGGTTTGTCGCCGGGGGCAAGGTAGGCGCCGCCCGTGCCGTTGTTGTTGCTGAAGATGGGCGCGCCCAGGTTCAAGTTCTGCTGCGGTTGATTGTCGATGCGCGTGAAGTAGACGTAGACCATGAAAGCATCGGTCATGGCGTACTTGGCACCTAATGAAATCTGCGTGGCCGCATAGTCGGCGCCATTGCCGACGATGGCATTGGAGAGGCCGCCCAGCTTGCCGTAGGAGGCCATGAAGGTGAGATCGGGGCCGAGCCGCTGCGCCGCGGAGACCATGGCGCCGCCCTGCGACATGGTGCCCGACGTGAGCGGCGTGACGATCACGCCCTGCACCGGGGGAATGAAGTTGGCGAAGCCGTAGACGCTGCGCTCGTAGCCGGCGCCGAGATAAGTTCCGGTCGGGAAGAGATAGGAGGCGATGACCTTGTAATAATTGGTCGAGACGTCGTTGACGCCGATGGTATTCATTCCCTGGCCGCGGAACAGCGCGTCAGAGTCGATGCCGGTGTTGGCCTGGTGGTCGTACCCGACGCCCAGCTTGAAGCCGTGGAAGCTGTAGAGCGCCGCGGCAGAGATGTGGTCGCGCCGGCCGCCGTTCTCCATCGTTTCGTCCAGGCCGTAGGAGGCCGAGACGCGGAGGCCGAACCAGTCGGGCGAGCGGTAGTGGATGGAGTTCTTCAAGCGCGCCTCGCCGCGGCCGAAGAGGCTGGTGAAGCCGCCGCTGACGCCCGCGGTGGTGTTGTTGAACAGGTCGAGGCCCAGCTCGGTGAGGCCGATGTTGCCGCCGGAGTTGGCGCCGGTGCCGACGAGCGCGCGATAGGCGTTGTCGTAGTAGCCGGCGATCAACTGCCCGAAGCGCTTGTCGAGCACCGCGACGTAGGTGTTGCGCGACTCGAGCGTGGCGGTCTGGCCCAGGTCGTTGATGCCGCCCTGCTCGAAGTTGTTGAGGAAGCCTTCGAGCTGGACGTTGAACTGCGTGTTGGGCGTGATGTCGTAGGAGCCGAAGATGCCCAGGCGCGAGTTGCCGTCTGCGAGCCGCACCCGCGAGGTGTAAGGCGTCGGGCCGCCGATGGCCCGCGCCCACTCGAGCTCGGCGTTGATGAAGCCGTAGAGCTTGAGCTGCGGCAGATCGGTGGCGTGGACGGCTCCGGGGAGCAGGAGAAGCGCGGCCAACAAGAGCTTGCGGTGGAACAAGGTGGACCTCCAGTCGCTTCTTGAACTCGATATTGGTCAAGCTGTCAAGTGGTCAGACCAGTAACGCAATGCAGCTAAAGCGTGGGGCCGGGCATCCAAGGGTCGAACTCTTCGTCGCCCAAACCCAGCTCTTCGCTCTTGGTCTTCTTGCCCGACGCCACCTGCAACAGTTCTTCAAAAACCTGCCGGCCGATCTCTCCGATGGACGAGCCGTTCAAGATGGGGCCGCAGTCCAGGTCCATGTCGTCCTGCATGCGGCGGTAGGTCTCGGAGTTGGAGGCGAGCTTCAAGGAGGGCGTCGGCTTGAAGCCCAGCACCGAGCCGCGGCCGGTGGTGAAGGCCATGAGATTGGCTCCGCCGGCGACGATGCCCGTGACCGAGACGGGGTCGTACCCGGGCGTGTCCATGAAGATGAAGCCGCGCCGCTGCGAGCGCTCGCCGTACTCGACCACGTCGACCAGCGGCGTGGTGCCGCCCTTGGCGACGCCGCCCAGCGATTTCTCCAGGACGGTGGAGATGCCGCCGGCCAGGTTGCCGGGAGAGGGATTGTGATCGACGTCGGCGCCGTGCGACTGCAAGTGCGCGCGCCACCAGTCGATGCGCCGCAGGAGCTTGTGCGCGACCTCCGGGTCGATGGCGCGGCGGGTGAGCAACTGTTCGGCGCCGTAGATCTCCGTCGTCTCGCCCAGGATGGCGGAGCCGCCGTGGCGGATCAGCTCGTCGGCGGCCCAGCCCAGCGCGGGGTTGGCGGTGATGCCCGAGTGGCCGTCGGAGCCGCCGCAGTTGGTGCCGAGGACGAGCTCGGAGATGGGCTGCTTCGTCCGCTGCGCTTCATTCGCCTTGGGAAGCAGCTTCGCCACCTGCTCGACGACCGCTTCGACGCTTTTGCGAACGCCGCCCGAATCCTGGATGCCGACCACCGGCGGGGCCTTGCCGTCCTGCACCAGCGCGCGATGCTTGATGAAGGTGAGCGGCTGGTTCACCTCGCAGCCCAGGCCGACGATGACGTACGCGGCGATGTTGGGGTGCGAGGCCATGTTGCCCAGCACGCGCTCGAGCATGCGGTGATCCTCGCCGCTGTTGATGAGGCCGCAGCCGCCGCGGTGGGTGAAGGCCAGCACGCCGTCGACGTTGGGGAAGACGCGCTGCACGTCGCGGAAGCGATCGCGCGCGAGCTTGCTGACCGAGGCCGAGCAGTTCACCGTCGAGACGATGGCCACGTAGTTGCGCGTGCCCACGCGGCCGTCGGCGCGGAGAAAGCCGTCGAAGGTGCGCAGCTCTTCCGGGCCCGCCAGCTTCGAAGGCCGCAGATCGCTGCCGATGCCGTAGTCCTGCGAGACCTCTCCCATGTGCAGGTTGTGGACGTGCACGCGGTCGCCCGGAGCGATGGCGGTCGACGCGAAGCCGATGACCTGTCCGTAGCGGCGCACCGGATCTCCCGACTTGCGCGCGCGCGCCGCGATCTTGTGCCCGGCCGGAATCTGCGCCTTCAAAGTGACCGGGCCGTCATCGGTCTCGACGACCGTTCCCGCGGGCAAGAGCGCCTTCGCGACCAGGACGTCGTCCAGCGGGTGAAGGCGAAGCGTCAGGTCCATGGGTGCTGCGGTCATGTCGCGACCTCGGGAGAGGATTCCTTGGTGCCGCTCTTCAGGAAGACCCAGAGGCAAACGGCGCCGATGATGTCGAAGACGGCGATGCAGAAGAAGAGCGGCGTGTAGCCGACGGTGACCGCGGCGCGGCCCACGATGAAGGTGAAGAGAATTCCACCCAGATAGCCCGCGGTGCCGGAGAGGCCGTTGGCGGTGGCTACGGCGCGCGTGGGGAAGAGATCGGCGGGCAGCGTGAGCAGCGTCGAAGAGATGGCCTGGTGCGCGAAGGCTCCCACCGAGAAGAGCGCGACCGCCAGCGCCGCCGAGGGCGCCAAACCAATGAATGCTGTCAAAGTCATGAGGACCGCGGGCACGGTCATGGCGGCCTTGCGGGCGGTGAGGACCTTCAGGCCGAGGCGCTGGAAGAAGGGCGAGAGCAGCCCGCCGGCCAGACAGCCGAGGTCTCCGGCGAGGAATGGCATCCAGCCGAAGTAAGCGACCTGCTTCAAATCGAGATGGCGGGCGCTGACGAGATAAAAGGGAATCCAATAGGTAAACAGCTGCCACGCCGGCTCGGAGAGAAAGCGCGCGGCGGAGAGCGCCCAGAAGTTGCGCTCGCGAATGACCAGCGGAATGACTTTGCTGCCGCGATCGACGGTGGGGCAGGGTTCTCCAGGCTTCCGTATGTGCTTCAGCTCTTGCGCCGAGAGCCAGGGATGCTTCTCCGGCGCGCGGTAGAAGATCAGCCAGAATACCACCCAGATGAGGCCCAGCACGCCCGTGAGCACGAACGACGCGCGCCAGCCCCAGCGCAGGATGACGAAGACCACCAGCGGCGGCGCGAGCAGGGCGCCCACGCCGCTGCCCATGTTGACGATGCCGGTCGCGACCGTGCGCTCCTTGGGCGGAAACCATTGTGAGACGGTCTTGATGGCGCCGGGGAAGTTTCCCGCCTCGCCCACGCCCAGCGCGCCGCGGAGAACCGCGAGCGAACGCCAGCCGCCCGCGAAGCCGGTGAGCGCCTGGGCGATGGACCACCAGACGATGGCCACCGCGTAGCCGACGCGGATGTTGAGCCAGTCGATGATGCGGCCCGCGACGGGCATCATCAAGCCGTAGACGGTCTGGAAGGCGATGACGACGTAGGAGAAGGTCTCTTCGTCGATGGACAGCTCTTTCTTCAGCGTCGGGCCGACGACGGCCAATGCAGTGCGATCTAAATAGTTGATGATGGTGACGCAGGTGAGCAAGCCCGCGATCCACCAGCGCAGGCCGGGGACGGTGAAGCGCTTCACGGGCTGCGGCATTGGCCGCCGCACGGGCCCTGCTTCGATGGCGGCCGCTTCGCTCATCCGAGTTTGTACGCCTTGCGCGCGAGACGCACCGCCAGGTCCAGGGCCGTCTCGCGGGCTTCGTCTTCGTCCAGCCGGTGCTCGGCGCAGAGCCGCGCCAGGAAGACGCAGTCCATGCGGCGGGCCACGTCGTGCCGGGCGGGAATGGAGGGAAACGCGCGCGTGTCGTCGTTGAAGCCCGCGGTGTTGTAGAAGCCTGCGGTCTCGGTCGCGCGCTCGCGGAAGAAGCGCATGCCCTCGGGGCTGTCGAAGAACCACCAGGGCGGGCCCAGCTTCAAGATTGGGTAGTGGCCGGCCAGCGGCGCCAATTCGCGCGAGTAAGTCGTCTCGTCGAGCGTGAAGAGGATCAAGGTCAGCCGCGGATCGTTGCCGTAGCGATCGAGCAGCGGCTTCAGGCCCTGGACGTACTCGGTGCGCGAGGGAATGTCCGCGCCCTTGTCGCGGCCAAAGCCGCTGAGGATGCCCGGGTTGTGGTTGCGGCAAGAGCCAGGATGCAGCTGCATCACGAGGCCATCGTCGAGGCTCATCCGCGCCATCTCGGTGAGCATCTGGCCGCGGAACTGCTCGCGCTCGTCGGGGGTCGCGCGGCCGGAGAGCGCGAGCGCGAAGAGCTTCTCGCAGTTGGCCTGGCTGAGATCGCTGGTGGCGGCCGAAGGGTGGCCGTGGTCGGTGGCGGTGGCGCCGTATTCCTTGAAGTCCGCGCGGCGCTTGCGCAAGGCAGCCAGGTAGCCTGTCCAGACGGCGGACTTCTCGTTGGTCATTTCTCCCAGGTGAACGACGTTCTCAGTGAAATTCTCGTAGTCGGGGTCGACCACCGGATCGGGGCGGAAGGTGGTGACGACGCGGCCCTTCCAGCCGGAGGCGCGCAGCTTCTTGTGGCTGTCGAGCGGGTCTAGCGGCGACTCGGTGGTGGCCAACACTTCCAAGTTGAAGTTCTCGAAGAGCGCGCGCGGCTTGTAGGCCGGCTTCTTCAGGCAATCGTCGATCTGATCGTAGACGCGGTCGGCGGACTCGGAAGAGATCTGCTCGCGGACGCCGAACACCTCGTGCAGCGCGTGCTCGAACCAGGTGCGCGTCGGCGTGCCGCGGAACAAATGCCAGCTCTGCGAGAAGAGCCGCCAGATCTTGCGGCCGTCGGTCTCGACGGGCTTTTTGTCCAGCCGCGGAACGCCGAGCGACTCCAGCGAGATGCCCTGGCTGTAGAGCATCCGGTAGACGTAATGGTCGGGCACGATCAAGAGCTGCGCCGGGTCGGCGAAGGCTTCGTTGTCGGCAAACCAGCGCGGGTCGGTGTGACCGTGCGGGCTGACGATGGGCAGGTCCTTCACCTCGGCATAGAGCCTGCGCGCGATGCTCCGCTGCGTCGTGTCCGAGGGAAAGAGCCTGTCTGGGTCGAGCTTCAACGGCTTCATGATCTGCTCCTGCGCGACCCCGGACGGCCGCGCTGGGTGAAGCCGCGCGCGAACTCGCGGTGCACGCGCGTCAAATGTTCGTGCATCGCCTTGCGCGCCTGCGCGGCATTGCCGGCTTCGATG
>DATBAA010000722.1:0-8006 GCA_036271755.1 Myxococcales bacterium
ACGACTTCGCGGCCGCTGATTCCGAGTAAGTAGAGAATCGAATCCAGGCCCATTGCGGAGATTGCCGTATGCGCTGCTTCACGCAGCTTCGGCTTGGCGTGGAAGGCGATGCCGTGGCCGGCTTTCTGCAGCATCAACAAGTCATTTGCGCCGTCGCCGATGGCGATGACTTGATCCAATGGAACGCCTTCGCGGGCCGAGAGCTCGCCCAACAGATCTGCTTTGCGCTGGGCGTTGACGATCTGCCCCAGCACTTTGCCCGTGAGTTTGCCGTCGACAATTTCCAGCGTGTTGCTCCAGGCGAAGTCGATGCCCAGCCGCTTCTTCAGCGCCTCGGCCGCCACCGAGAAGCCTCCCGAGATGACCGCAGTGCGATAGCCCAAACGCTTCAGCACGCGCAGCAATGTCTCGGCGCCTTCGGTCAGCGGCAGGTTGTCCGCGAGGTTTTGCAATACCGAAGCGTCGAGGCCTTTCAACAAGCCGACGCGCTCGCGAAGCGATTGATCGAAGTCCAGCTCACCCAGCATCGCACGGCGGGTGATGGCCGAGACCTGCTCGCCGACCCCGTGCGCCCGCGCGAGCTCGTCGATGACCTCGATGCGAATCAAGGTCGAATCCATGTCCATGACCACGAGCCGCTTGCTGCGCCGCAAGAGCGACTCCGCCTGCAGCGCGCAGTCGAACGCGCCCTGCCCCGCGGCCGCCAGGAGCGCGTGCTTCAGCGCGGTCTCCGAAGCCGCGTCCGCGAGAGAGATCGCGAACTCCACGCAAGCGAGGCCACCCTCAGAGAGCCGGTGAATGCGCTCGATGTTGGCCCCATGCTTCGCCAAAACCTCAGAGACCGATTGCAGCTCGGAAGGCCCCAGGCTGCGCGCGATCACGGTCAGCGCATAGCGCAGCGAAGGCGGAGCAGCAGAACCCGCGGTCCGATACTCCATCGAGAGCCCCAGCTCGCGGGAAGCGAAGAGCAGCTCCTTGATCAAGGTCTCAGACGAATCAGAGACGCTGAAGCCGAGCGTCAGCCACCCCTGCACCACCACCTGCTCGATGTCGTCCAGCCGCGCGCTCTGCGCGGCGAGGATCCGCATCAGCCGCGCCGTGATGCCCGGCGCGTCCGGCCCCGCGAAGGTGAGCACCAGCTGAGACATTCCTAGAGGCCGACTTCCAGGCCGACGGACAGCGCCGTATCGGTGGGCCCCTTGCCGGGCGCGGGAACGGTGTCGTCGTTGACCACGAACGAGACTCCCAACGAGACCCTCGTAGTCAGCCGCGACGCGAGCTTGGTGGTGCTGGTGAAGAGCAGCCGCGCCTGGTTGACCACGTTGCCGATGGCGCTCACATCCTCGGTAAAGATGACGTCTTTGCTGATGGCATAGCGGTACGCGACGCCGAGCCGCGGCGCGACGATGTCCACTTCAGCCAGCGCGGGGTCCTGCGAAGGTCCAGCCACGGTCGGGTAGTACTGGAAACGGTACTCACGGCCATACCGGAAGCCAAGATCGGTGCGCAGTGAGGTCTTGGCCAGGTCGCCCTGCTTCTCGTCGAACCAGATCAGCGCCACGCCCAACTCGCCGAAGGGCCGCGCTTCGACGGACTGCAGGTGGTCCGTGTCGACGCCCACCAAGAGATACAACGAGGTGGTGTCGGTGAAGCGGCGGTCGCCGCGCGCCTGGAAGGTGCCGTTCAGGGCGGTGACGGTGCTGCTGGTCGCGCCCGGGGCTTCGTTCTGGCCGTAGGCGGCGGCGGCCTTGAAGCCCCAGATCCAGTCCTTCGACTTGCGCTCGATGGCGGCGTTGGTGGCGAAGGTGATGGTCTGCGAGTTGCCGGTCAGCGCGATGAGGCTCAAACCGACGGTGCCCGACCAGAGGACGTCCGGCGGAACCGGCGCGGCGGCGGGAACGACCGGTGGCGCCGCGGCTGGGGCAGCGGCAGGCTTTGCGGCGGTCATGGCGGCGATCGCTTCCGCGCTCTTCTGGGCTGCTTCAGCGGCCTTCTGCGCTGCCACGGCTGCCTTCTCGGCTGCGACGGCCGCGCGCTCGGCGGAGGTGGCCGCATCGGTGGTGGCGGAAGTCGTTTGAGCCAGGAGAAGAGAGCAGATGAGAAGCCACTGCATGGACAGTCCTTTCGCGGGTTCGGGCGCGTGAATCGCACGCGCAGAGCAGGCAAGCAAGCGACGGTTGTAGGTGGGAATGACCCGTGCTATCCGTCCGCCCAAATGGAGAGGCCGCAAATTTCCGTCGTCGTTCCACTCTTCAATGAAGAGGAGAACGTCCGCCCCCTCCTCGACGAGCTCTTCCGCGAGCTGGAAAAGACCGGCCGCAGCTTCGAGGTCATCTGCGTCGACGACGGCTCGCGCGATGCGACCTTCGAAGCGCTCGCCCGCATGGCCGCCGAGCGGGAAGAGCTGCGGGTCATCCGCTTCCGCCTCAACTTCGGCCAGACCGCCGCCATGAGCGCGGGCATCGAAGCGGCCCGGGGAGAGGTCATTGTCCCCATGGACGGCGATCTCCAGAACGACCCCGCCGACATCAACAAGCTCCTGGCCCAGCTCGACGCCGGGTACGACGTGGTCTCGGGCTGGCGCAAGCACCGCAAGGACAAGGAGTTCGGGCGCAAGCTGCCCAGCCGCATCGCCAACCGGATGATCTCGGCCATCAGCGGCGTCCGGCTGCACGACTACGGCTGCTCTCTGAAAGCCTACCGCCGCGACGTGCTGCGCGACGTGAAGCTCTACGGCGAGATGCACCGCTTCATCCCCATCTACGCTTCCTGGCAAGGCGCGAAGGTCACCGAGATGGTGGTCAACCACCGCCAGCGCCACGCCGGAAAGTCCAAGTACGGCCTCTCGCGCACCTTCAAGGTCGTGCTCGATCTGATGGTGGTGAAGTTCCTGGCCAACTACGCCACCAAGCCCATCTACGTCTTCGGCGGCTTTGGCATGCTGAGCTGGATGGCGGCGCTGGCAGCCACCGTCTGGGCCATCTACTACAAGCTCACCGGCGAGAAGGACTTCGTGCAGACGCCGCTGCCGCTCCTGGCGGTCATGTTCACGCTGGTGGGCGCGCTCTCGCTCCTCATGGGCCTGCTCGCCGAGCTGGTCATTCGCACCTACTACGAGTCGCAAGACAAGCGGCCGTACCTCGTCGCCGAAGAGCTGAACCGGCCCAAAGTGCCCATCTTGCCCCGCGCGGTGGGCGAGTAGCGTGTGTGGCATCTGCGGCGAGGTCTCCTTCGGGGCGCCGCCCGACGTAGAGGGCGTGCGCAGGGCCTCGCGCGCCATCGCCCATCGCGGTCCGGACGCTGAAGGCTTCCACAGCGACGGCCCGGTGAGCTTCGGCCACCGCCGGCTCTCGATCATCGACCTGGCCACCGGCGATCAGCCGATGGTGCGAGACGGCATCGCGCTCGTCTTCAACGGCGAGGCCTACGACTTCCAAGCGCTGCGCGAAGAGCTGAAGGGTCTAGGCCACACCTTCAACACCCGCAGCGACACCGAAGTGGTCCTGGTCAGCTATCTGCAGTGGGGCGAGCGCTTCGCCGAGCACGTGCACGGCATGTTCGCGCTCGCGCTCTGGGATTCCAAAGCGCGCAAGCTGGTGCTGGCGCGCGACCGCCTGGGCAAGAAGCCGCTCTACTACTGGCAGCAGGGCTCGCGGCTGGTCTTCGGCAGCGAGCTCAAGGCGCTGCTCGCCCACGGCGTCCCGCGCGAGCTGTCGCAGGAAGCGTTCATCCAGTACCTGGCCTGCGAGTACGTTCCGGCGCCGCTGAGCATCTACCAGGGCATCTACAAGCTGCCCGCGGCGCACGTGGCGGTCTTCGACGCCGGCGGCTTCCGCACCCGCCGCTATTGGGATTTGCCCATGCCCGAAGCGCGGCGCGCCAACCCGGCAGAGCTGCTCGCGCTGCTCGATCAGGCGGTCGCGAAGCGCCTGGTGGCCGACGTCCCCGTGGGCGTGTTCTTGTCCGGCGGCGTCGACTCCACCGCCATCGCCGCGCTGGCCACGCGCCACAGCTCGCGCGTGCGGACCTTCTCCATCGGCTTCACCGAAGCGTCGTTCGACGAATCGCCCTGGGCTCTGCTCGCTTCGCAGAAGCTCGGCACCGAGCACACGCTGGAAAAGTTCTCGGGCCAGGCCTGCATCGATCTGCTGCCTGCCGCCGCGGCGCAGCTGGACGAGCCGCTGGCGGACCCGTCGTTCTTGCCGACGCTCCTGCTCTCGCGCTTCACCCGCAAGAGCGTCACCGTCGCGCTGGCGGGCGACGGCGGCGACGAGCTCTTCGCCGGCTACGATCCCTTCCTGGCGCACCAGCCCGCCGCGCTCTTCGCGCACGTCTCCCGCCCGCTCCGCTCGCTCTTGCAGACCGCCGCCGGCATGCTTCCCGCCTCGTCGCGCAACATGAGCCTCGACTTCCGGCTCAAGCAGTTTTTGCGCGGCGTCGATGCCAGGCCCTCGCTGCGGCACCAGTCGTGGCTCGCGTCGTTCTTGCCCGGCGAGCTGCAGCAACTGCTCTCGAAAGATTTGCGCCCGCAAGCGACGACTGACGTGGCCTTCCGCGCCGTGCTCGACGACGCCGCCCGGTCCGGCGCGCGCCCCGGGTCGGTCGACGAGGCGCTGCGCTTCTACGTCACCCGCTACCTGGCCGACGACATCCTGGTGAAGGCCGACCGCGCCTCCATGGCCGCCTCGCTGGAGCTGCGCGCGCCCTTTTTGGACACCGCGGTGGTCGAGTACGCGCTGCGGCTTCCCTGGCAATCGGTGCTCTCGTTGACCCAGACCAAGGTGCTGCTCAAGCGCGCCTTGAAGGGCGTGGTGCCGGAGGAGATTTTGCGGCGGCCGAAGAAGGGCTTTGGTATTCCAGTGGCGGCTTGGATCCGCGGGCCGCTCCGGCCGGTCATGGAAGAGTCGATGAACGAGCTGGGCAAGAGCGGCCTCTTCGAGCCAAAGGCGATTCAAACCTTGCTGCAAACCCACCTCAGCGGCCGGGCCGATCTGCGCAAGCCGCTCTGGACGCTGCTCATGTTCCAGCTCTGGCAGAAGAGCTTCGGCGCGGCCGCGTCGCTGCAGAGCGCCGCATGAAGCGCGTCCTGGTGACAGGCGGCGCGGGCTTCATCGGCTCGCACCTGGTGGAGCGGCTCATCGCCCGCGGCGACGAGCTGGCGGTGGTCGACAACTTCGACCCGTTCTATCCCGAGCGGCTCAAGCGCCGCGCGCTCCACCCGGGCGCGAAGCTGTTCCAGGCCGACATCCGCGATCAGGCCGCCATGACCAAGGCCTTCGCGGAGTTCAAGCCCGAGGTCGTCGTCCACCTGGCCGCGCTCGCCGGCGTGCGGCCTTCGCTCGAGCGGCCCGGCGACTACATGGACGTGAACGCGCGCGGCACCGCCTGCGTGCTCAACGCCGCGCAGCTGGCCGGCACGCGCCGCTTCGTCCTCGGCGGCAGCAGCAGCGTCTACGGCGCCAAGGCCGTTCCGCCCTTCAAGGAGACGGCGCGCGTCGATTCTCCCGAGAGCCCCTACGCGGCCAGCAAGGTCGCGAGCGAGGTGCTGGCCAAGACGTTCCACAACCTCTACGGCACCGAAGTGGCCGCGCTGCGCTTCTTCACCGTCTACGGCCCGCGCCAGCGCCCCGACCTCGCCATCCACAAGTTCTCGCGGCTGATGCTGGCGGGAAAGCCCATTCCCTTCTTCGGCGACGGCGAGACCGCGCGCGACTACACCTGGGTGGAGGACATCGTCCAGGGCGTGGTGGCCGCGTGCGATGTTCCGCTCAAGTACGACACGCTGAACCTGGGCGGCGCGCGGGTCACCAGCTTGAAGCAGCTGGTGGCGCTGCTCGAGGAGTCGCTGGGCGTGAAGGCCATCTTGGACAAGCGGCCCGCCCAGCCCGGCGACGTGCCTCTGACCAGCGCCGACGTGACCCACGCCGGCCGCATCCTCGGCTACGCGCCGCGGACGCCCATCGACGAGGGCATCCACAAGTTTGCCGCCTGGGTGCGCGGCGAGGGCGCGGACTGGATTTGACCGCCATGCCGAAGACCGCCGCCGAAGACCTGCGCGGGCGCACCGAACCCTGGACCAGGCCCGAGTGGCTTTTGCTCGCGGCCCTGGTCGTGGCCGGGCTGCTGCTGCGCCTCTACCACCTCTCGGCCGAAGGCTTCGGCGACGACGAGGTGCGCAAGTGGCTCTCGGCCAACGAGTACATCGCCGGCCGCTTCGGCGGCGAGGGCGTCGAACACCCGATGCTGATGAAGCTGCTCATCACGGGCTTTCTCGCCATCGGCCGCAACTTCGGCTGGGCGGCAGAGACCATCACCCGCCTGCCCAACGCCATCATCGGCGGCTTCTCGACGCTGGTCGTCGCGCAGCTGGGAAAGCGGCTCTTCGGCCGCACCGCCGGGCTCTTCGCGGCGTGCCTCTCCGCGGTCTGCATCACGCTCGTCGGCTACCAGCGCGTCGCCAAGGAAGACACGCTCCTGGGCCTCTTCCTCATGCTGCTCTGCCTCTGCTTCGCCGAGGCCAACGCCGCCGCGCAGGACGGGCGCGTGCGCGAGCAGAAGCGCTGGGAGCTGTGGGGCGCGGCCTCGCTCGCGGGCATGCTGGCGTCGAAGTACTTCGCGTTTTTGGCGCCCATCGCGCTCGTGGCCTACTTCTGGCTGCGGGCCGGCGGCAGCCCCTGGCACGTGCCCTTCAAGCGCTGGATGCAGCTCATCGGCGTGGCGTTCTTGATCTGGTGCTGCGTCAACTGGTCGGCGTTCTATCCCTCGACCTGGCGGTACGCGGCCAGCTACGTGAGCGGCCAGCAGACCGTGCACGGCAGCCTCTTCTTCATGGGGCGCATCTACCACAACCTCGTCGAGTACGGCGTCAACGGCACGCCGCCCTGGTTCTACGTGGTCTTCGCGGTGGTGAAGCTTGCGCCGCTGACGATCCTCTTCTCGCTGGCCGGGCTCGCGGTGGCGCTCTGGCAGCGCAAGCCCGCGCACCGCATCATCCTCTCCTGGATGGCGGTCTGGTTCTTCGTCCATTCGCTCTCGGGCTCGAAGTGGGGACGGTTCTTCACCTCGGTGCTGCCGGCGTTCCTGCTCCTAGCGGGCTACGCGGCATCGCTGCTCCTGGCACGAGTGCGCGCACGCTGGCCACGAGCCCGCGCCGGCCTCGCCACCGCCGCGCTGGGCGCCGTGCTCTTCTTCGGCGAAGCGGCCGCCGCGGTGACGCACGCGCCGCACTACCGGCTCTACATCAACGCCTTCGGCGGCGGCGACCGCAACGTCACCTGGTTCTTCCCCCACTGCGACTACTTCGACGCGGGCTTCCGCGAGGCCATCCAGTACATTGCGGCGAACGCCGAGCAGGGCGCGGAGATCTCGACCGAGATCGACTGGCCCTCCGAGCTCTACGCAAAGATGGCGGGCCGGACGGACTTCGTGCACACGCTCAACCGGCGCGGCCAGGCGTGCCGGTCGACGCAGAAGAGCTGCTACGTGGTGGTGCAAACGGGGCGGCTCTATTTCCTGAACCAGGACGCAGTCGCAAACCTCGCGCAGCGGACGCCGTGGCACGTGGAGCGCATCCGCGGCGAGGACGTGGTGAAAGTCTACAAGCTCGCGCCCGGAGAGCTGCCCTACCCGGGCGAGCTCCCCGGCCCGGGCACGCCCCAGCGCAGCTTGCACTAGCCGCGCGCTCTTCAGCTTCCGCCTGGCACCCGCGCCCGCTTCCACCCTTTGCTCAACAGCCACGTCAGCGGCACCGCCAACAGCTCAGCCCACCCGCGGTGGCCTGAGCTGAAGTAGTCCGCCTCGATCTCGCGGCCATAGTGCCTCTGCGCGTTCGTGCTCACGTACGCGAGCGCGCGCGCAACCTCGGTCGGACTCTCGAGCAAGTGCGAGTGGTAATGGTCCGCAAAGACCCCTCCCCGCCGCTTCAACAGCGCGTTCAGCGCCTTTGCCAGCCTGATGCAGAGCCCCTGCATGCCCCGCGTGAGCGCCCGACTGTCGTCCGCCTCGAC
>DATBAA010000723.1:0-5512 GCA_036271755.1 Myxococcales bacterium
CGCCTCCTTGCCGGTGGACTTGCAGAGATCGCGCACCGTGCGGCGCAGCGGCTCGACCACCGCGCGCAGCGGCATGGTGGAGATGGACTTGAGGCCGTCCTCCATGGAGGCGACCACGTCGGCGGCCTCTTCTCCGTCGGACGAGAGCGCGCGCCGGGCCGAGACGAGCAGCGAGCGCACCTCGAAGGTCTGCGCGGCAATTCCCGGAGTCGCGAGCATCACCAAGGCGCGGTCGAGCTCGCGCCTTCGCTCGTCGAGCCGCAAGCGCACTTCGCGCAGCCGCTCCACCTCGCGCATCAGGCTCGTGACCTGCCGCGTGGCGACGCGCCAGCTCGCCTCACCGCTCTCGGGCGCGGACTCGAGCACCGGCTGCGCCTGCAGCGCCGGCTCTTCCGAGGTGGGCTTCTCGACGAGGAATTCCCGCACTGCCTTGGCGGCGTTGGCCTTGGCCAGGAGCGCGAGGCTGGGCCGCAGATCGGGCGGCTCGGTGCGGGCCGCGGTGGCCTTGAGGTGCGCGAGCCAGACGTCGAGCGAGCGCAGCACCGCGTCGGCCAGGTTGGGCGGCAGCGGCTGGTCCGACCCGCGCAGGGGCAGCACCGCGTCCTCCATCTTGTGCGCGAAGTCCGACAGCTCCGCGAGGCCCAGCGTGGCCGCGCTGCCCTTCAAGGTGTGCAGCGCGCGCGCCAGATCGTCGAAGCGCGGGCCGGACGCGGGCTGCCGCTCCAGCTCGAGCAGGCTGCGCGTGGCGCGCTCGCAGATCTCCACCGACTCCTCGACGAAGCCCGGCAGCAGCTGCTCGAGCATCGGATCAAGGACCACCGCGCGCCCCCGTCTCCGCTTTCATCTCCGCTTTCATCTCAATGACGAGACGCCGCAGGTCGAGCAGATGGATCTGCCGCAGGCCGGGAAGGGTGACCTCCACCACCGCGCCCGTGCTCCTGGCGCGCGCCTCGGCCACGAGCGCGTGCGGAATGCCGGACGGCTTGGGAATGCGCTCGCAGTCGACCGCCACCAGGTGTCCCGCGCCGGAGTCCACCACCAAGAGCACGGCCGGATCTTCGCGCCAGCCGCGGCCGCCCAAGAGCGACGCCAGCGAGAGCGCCGCCACGATCTGCCCCTGGAAGCGCAGGATGCCGATCACGTGCGGAGGCGAGAGCGGCACCGGCGTCACGCTGCGCAGCGGAACGGCGGCGCGCAACGACTCGAGCGGAATGGCCCAGGTCTCTTCACCGACGGGAAACTCGGCCACCAGGAAGAGCGCCTCGTCCTCGGCCTCGATGGGCTTCTCGCGCACGCGCGCGGCCCGCTTCTCCAAGAGCTCGTTGAGCTCGCTGGCGATGGGTTCTTCGCGCGGCTCGGGCTTCATTCGCCCCTCCCGGCCCGCAGGTAGGTGACGGCGGCGTTGCGATAGAAACTGGCCGGCAGCGGCTCGGGGCCTTGGACGATCTCGTCTGGCAAGAGCGCCTCCGCGCGGCGCAGGACCTCGCGCATCTGCGTGCCGGCGGCGGACTTCTCACCCGCGCGCAAATGGAGCAGCGCCAGCTCGAGCAGCGCCGGCAGGTAGCCGTGCGCCTTGTTCAAGATGGCCAGAAGCTCAGCCTGCGCGCGCTTCTTGTCGCCGCTCTCGATGTGCATGAGCGCTTGCACGTGCAGCGCCACCGGATCGATGGCCGCCGCCCGAAACGGCTCTGGCGGCGTGGGCGGCGGCGGCTTGAGGACGGTCTTCGGCGTGTGCAGCTGCTGCGGCGTCCGCCAGAAGATCTGCAGCTCGGTGGGGCGCGCCAGGTCGAGGCCCGGAATGGGCTGGGTCACGTCCATGGAGCCGAAGAAGAGCGCGCCGCCCGGCAAGAGCGCGCGGGAGAGGTTGCGCAGCACCACCCGCGCCTTCTCCGGCGAGAAGTAGACCAGCACGTTGCGGCAGAAGATGACGTCGAACTGTCCCGGCGCGGGCTCGAGCAGGTTGTGCAGCTTGAACCGCGTCGCGTTGCGCACGCGCTGGGTGACGCTGGCGCGCTCGGCCGCGGCATCGACGAAGACCTGGTGCAGCATCGGGCCGGACACGCGCCGCGACCAGGAGCCGTAGTGGCCCTCGCGCGCGGCGGTGAGGTTGCGCTCGACCAGGTCGGTGCCCAACACCGAGACCTGCGCGGTGGCGGGCGCCACCTCGAGCAGGCACGACGCCAGCGAATAGGCCTCTTCGCCGGTGGCGCAGCCGGCGCTCCAGGCGTGCAGCTCGGTGCGGTTCTCGGATTGCCAGATCGGCGCCAGCCGCCCCGCCACCCAGCGGAAATGCTCGGGCTGGCGGAAGAAGAAGGTCTCGCCGACCGACACCGCCTGCGAGAGCGCGTCCATCACCTTTGGATCCTGCTCGCGCGCCCTGCGCAGCACCTCGGCCTCGCCGCCCAGAGTGCGCTCCAGCTGCTCGGCCACCTTGCGCAGCGACGCCTCCAAGATGGCCTCGCGCGAGAAGCCCGTGTACGCCGAAGCGAAGGTGGTCAGCGTGTCGATGGCGGTCTGGGTCATCGCGGCAGCTCCATGCCGACTTTGCGGAGCAGCTCGCGCGAGACGAGCGCGCGCGGGTCGAGGATGGGCAGCGGCCCGCGCGAGGTCTGCGCGACCGCGAGCAGCGCGTCTTTGAGGGCGCCGTGCTCGGTGCCCGCCAGCTTGTCGCGCATGGTGATGTCCGACGCGGGCAGCTCTTCCGGATCGCGCACGCCGTCCACGCAGATGGCCAGCGAGCTGGCGTCGTCTTGCACCACCACCAGCTTGCGCAACGCCGGCGGCAGCGCGTGCTTCACGCCCAGCCGGCGCGGCAGATCGAGCACCGGAATGGGCTCGCCGTGCAGCACGATCATCCGCGACAGGTAAGCAGGTCCGAGCGGCAGCGGCCGCGTCGAGAGCTGGTGCAGGACCACGCGGACGCTGTCGATGGGCAGCCCCACCTCGATGTGGCCCGCGCTGACGATCAAAGTGGCCAGGTTTCCCGCGCGCGCCTGCATCCGCGACTCTTCCAGGATGCGCTCGACCAGCGGCAGCATCTCCGTTGCTTTGACCGGCTTGCCCAGGAACGCCCGCGCTCCCTTGCGCAGCACCTCGGCCTGGCGATGCGTCTCGCTCGACACCACCACCACCGGCACCCGCCAGAGCCGCGCGTCGCGCTGCATGTGCAGCAGCACCTCGTCGCCGTCCATCTCCGGCATGGACAAGTCGAGCAGGACCGCGTCGTAGTCGACCTTGCGCAGGTTCTCCAACGCCTCGCGCCCCGTCGAGGCGGTGCTGATGGCGTAGTGGCCCGACAGCGCCGCCTTCTCGAAGGCCAGCACGGCTTCGCTGTCGTCGACGAGGAGGAGGTGCGGCAGGCTCATGCCGGAAGGTACCTCTTCACCATCTCGATGAGCTCGGGTCCTTTGATGGGCTTCTGCACCAGATCGTCGGCGCCAGCTTCCTGGCCTTTCTGGCGCGCCTCGGGCGTGCGATCGCCGGTCAGCAGCACGACGCGGATCTTCGCGAGCGCGGGGTCCTTGCGCAGCTCGCGGGTGAAGGTGAGGCCGTCCATGTTGGGCATGTCGACGTCCACCACGCAGACGTCGGCCGGCGTCTTGCGCAGCACCGCCAACGCCTGCACGCCGTCCTCGGCCTCCAATAGCTCGACGTTCAGGCCCTTCAAGAAAATCTTGGCGAAGGCGCGAATGGTCGCGCTGTCGTCGACGATGAGCACCGTGCGCGCCACGTTCTACCCCCTTGGATTTGTCATGTTAGGCCGCAACTACGGAACGAGCACGATTTTGCCCACGGAGTGCCCCTCTTTGAGCGCCGCATGGGCTTCTTCGGCCTGAATGAGGGGAAAGGTGAGGGCCAGAACCGGCTTTAAATCGCCCGTGTCGAAGCGGGGCAGGGCGCGCTCGCTGAAGTCGCGCACCAGGCGTGCTTTTTGCTCTGCGGACCGGTTGCGGACGGTCGAGCCCAGGATGCTGAGGCGCTTGCCCAGGAGGGTGCCGAACTCGAGCGTTCCGGTCAGGCCGCCCATGGTGGAGAGGCAGCAGAGCCGGCCGTGCAGGCCAAGGGCTTTGAGGTTTGCTTCCAGATAGCTGCCGCCGATCAGGTCCAAGATGACGTTGGCGCCGCCGCCAGAAGCGCTCTTCACCGCTTTTTCCAGCTCGGTTGGGACGCTGTCGCGCGCCAGCATGTGGGTGGCACCCAAGGTCTTGCAGACCTCGTGCTTGCCGGGCGAGGCGGTGCCGAGAATGACCTTGGCGGTGCCGCGGCAGAGCTGCAGCGCGGCCGTGCCCACTCCGCTGCCCGCCGCGTGGACGATGACGGTCTCGCCGGGCTTCAGCTGCGCGATCATGAAGAGGTTGAGCCAGGCGGTGAGGAACGCTTCTGGAATGGCCGCGGCCTGTTCGAAGGAGAGGCCCTTCGGCATGGGCATGGCCTGCGCCGCCGGGACGCGCGCCAGGGTGGCGTAGCCGCCGCCGGCCAGGAGCGCCATCACCCGATCTCCCTCTTTGAACGGCCCGGCCGCCCGTTCGACCTCGCCCGCGATCTCCAGGCCCATGGTCTCGGGCTCTCCCGGCGGCGGCGCGTACTTGCCCATTCGCTGCAGCAGGTCGGCGCGGTTGAGGCCGGCAGCGCGGACCCGCACCAACAAGTCTCCCGCCCTTGGTTCGGGATCCGGCAGCTCGACAATGGGTAATTTTGTGCCCTGCACGGCAATGGCTTGCATCCGCGCTACATAGGCCTCCGGCAACAGTCCGGCAATGACACGACGCCCTCCAAGGGCTAGGTTCGCCCGCCATGGCGTACCTGCGCATCGTCGACGACCGCAAACGCGAGCTGATCTTCTCGCGGCCGCCCGCGCGCATCGTCTCGCTGGTGCCGAGCGACACGCTCAACGTGCAAGCCCTGGGCGGCACGCTGGTGGGGCGGACGCGCTACTGCGATGCGGACGCTTCGGTGCCCATCGTCGGCGGCACCAAGGACGTGGACGTCGAGGCGGTGGCGGCGCTGCGGCCCGATCTGATCGTGGCCAACCAGGAGGAGAACTCGCGCGTCCACCTGGAGCAGCTGGCGCAGCGGCAGCTGCCGGTCTTGATCTCCTTTCCGCGCACGGTCGCGGACGGGCTTGCTCATCTGGCGCGGCTGGTGCGGGTGTTGGGGTCTTCCGAGGCTTCGCGCGCGCTGGTGGCGCGGGGGCTTGCGGCGCACGGCGAGGCGGAGGCTGCCTTGAAGGTCAGGGAGCCTGTGCGGGCCTTCGTGCCCATCTGGATGGACCCGCTGATGACGGTGAACGGCCAGACCTTCATGAGCGACGCCTTGAGGCTGGCCGGGGCGACGAATGTTTTCGCCGACCGCGAGCGCCGCTTTCCGCTGGCGGCCGACCTGGGGCAGGCCATTCCCACCTCGGCCGGCACGCGCGACACGCGCTATCCGCGCATCACCTTGGAAGAGGTGGTGGCGCGCAAGCCTTCATTGATTCTCCTGCCCGACGAGCCGCATCCGTTCAGCGAGCAGG
>DATBAA010000724.1:0-5663 GCA_036271755.1 Myxococcales bacterium
CTCGTTGCCGTCCCAGACGGGCCGCATCGCCGCCTTGCAGACGCCCAGGATGGCCACTTCGGGCGCGTTGATGATGGGCGTGAAGTACGTCCCGCCGATGCCACCTAAAGACGAGATGGTGAAGCTCGCGCCCTGCATGTCTCCGGGCAGAAGCTTGCCATCGCGCGCTTTCGCGGAGAGCTCGGCGGCTTCTTTCGCGATGGCCAGCACGCCCTTCTTGTCGGCGTCCTTGATGACCGGAACCACCAGCCCCTGCGGCGTGTCGGCCGCGAAGGCGATGTTGTAATAGCGCTTCAACACCAGGTGGTCGCCGTCCAGCGAGCTGTTGAAGTTGGGAAACTTCTTCAGCGAGGCGATGCAGGCCTTCACCAGGAAGGCGAGCAGGGTGACCTTCACGTCCGTCTGCTCCTTGTTGAGCGCGACGCGGAACGACTCCAGCTCGGTGATGTCCGCATCCTCGCACGAGGTCACGTGCGGAATGGCGTTCCAGTTCCGCAGCAGGGCGGGGCCGGCGATCTTCTGGATGCGCGTGAGCGGCTTGTCCTCGACCGGGCCAAACTTGGAGAAGTCGATCTTCGGCAGCGGTGCCGCGGCGGCCGCGGCAGGCGCGCCGGTGGTGAGCGCGGTCTTGACGAAGGCGTGCAGATCCTCGGGCAGGATGCGGTCCTTCGGCCCTGTGCCTTTGACCTTGCCCAGATCGACGCCCAGCTCGCGCGCGAGCTTGCGTACGCCCGGGCCGGCGTGCGCGGTGCGAAAGCCCTCTTCGTCGATCGGTGCGGCGGTGCGAGGCGGCGGCGGAACCGTCTCGGTCGGGCCGCCGTGATCTTTCCGTGGAGTCGGCTGCGCCTGCTCGGAGGGCTTTTTCTTCTCTTCGGCGGGTTTCTTCTCCGCCGCTCCGCCCGATTTCTCCTCGAGCACGCAGACGACGGTGCCCTTCGACACCTTGTCGCCCGCCTTGAGCTTCATCTCCTTGATCACGCCTGCCGCCGGCGCCGGCACCTCCATGGTCGCCTTGTCCGACTCGAGCGTGACCAGCGACTGCTCCGCCTGCACCTCGTCTCCAACCTTGACCAACACCTCGAGGACCGGGATGTCTTTGAAGTCGCCGAGGTCGGGTACCAGCACGTCCATGGTGCTCTTCTCCAGATCAGACAGCGATGGGGTTCGGCTTCTCGGGATTCAGCTTGTACCTGGCGATGGCCTCGGAGACCTTGGCCGCGGGGATCTCGCCGGCGTCGGCCAATGCCTTCAAGGCGTGCACGGCGATCCAATGCCGGTTCACCTCGAAGTGATCGCGCAGCCGCGCGCGCGTGTCGCTGCGCCCGAAGCCGTCGGTGCCGAGCACGCGATAGTCGCCCGGCAGGAACTCGCGAATGCCGTCCGCGTGCAGCTTCACGTAGTCGGTCGCCGCGATGACCGGCCCCTTGCGGCCAGCGAAGCATTGCTCGACATAGCTTTTCTTCTGCGCCTGCTCTGGGTGCAGCGCGTTCCAGCGATTGACGGCCAGACCTTCGCGCCGCAGCTCACTGAAGCTGGTCACGCTCCAGATGTCCGCTCCAATGCCGAAGTCGTTCTGTAGCAACTCACCCGCGGCAATGACTTCGCGCAGGATGGTTCCCGAGCCCAGGAGCTGCACGCGCGCCTTGTCGGCGTTCTTGAAGGGATACATTCCTTTCAAGATTCCCGCCTCGGCGCCCGCCGGCATGTCGGGGTGCGCGTAGTTCTCGTTCATCACCGTCAAATAGTAATAAACGTCCTCCTGCTCCTGCACCATGCGCCGCAATCCGTCCTGGACGATGACCGCCAGCTCGTATTGAAAGGCGGCGTCATAGGCCACGCAGTTGGGAATGCTCGCGGCAGTGAGATGGCTATGCCCGTCCTGGTGCTGCAGGCCTTCGCCGTTCAACGTCGTCCGTCCCGCGGTGGCTCCAATCAGGAAGCCGCGCGCGCGCATATCGCCCGCCGCCCAGGCCAGGTCGCCGATGCGCTGGAAGCCGAACATCGAATAGTAGAGAAAGACCGGAATCATCTGCACGCCGGTCGAGCTGTACGACGTGGCGGCGGCGATCCAACTGCACATCGCGCCTGCCTCGTTGATGCCCTCCTGCAGGATCTGCCCGGTCTTGATCTCTTTGTAGAACATCAGCTGGTCGGAGTCCTCGGGCTTATAGAGCTGCCCGATGTGCGAATAGATTCCGTATTGGCGGAACATACCCTCCATGCCGAAGGTGCGCGCCTCGTCGGCGACGATGGGCACCACGTGCTTGCCTATGTTCTTGTCGCGCAGCATCGAAGTGAGGATGCGGACGAACGCCATCGTCGTGGACAGCTCGCGCTCGCCAGAGCTCTTCAGCTGCGCCTCGAACGCGCTCAACGGCGGAGCCTGCAGCGGCTCTGCCTTCCGCCTCCGCTTCGGCAACCCCCCGCCCAGCGCGGCCAGGCGCTCCTTCAGCCACTTCGCTTCGGGAGAGTCGGGCGCAGGCTTGTAGAAGGGAATCTTCTCCAGCTGCTCGTCGGTGATCGGCATGTCGAAGCGATCGCGGAACGACTTGATCTGCTCCGTCTTCATCTTCTTCGCCTGGTGGGCGATGTTCTGTCCCTCCATCGCCTCGCCCATTCCAAAGCCTTTGACGGTCTTGGCGAGAATGACGGTGGGCTGCCCCTTGTGCTCGCTGGCCGCTTTGTAGGCGCTATAGACCTTGATTGGATCGTGGCCGCCGCGAGTGAGTCTCCAGATCTGCTCGTCGCTCCAGTCCTTCACCAGCGCCGCGGTCTCCGGATAGCGCCCGAAGAACTCCTTGCGGACGAACGCGCCGTCCTTCGATTTGAAGGCCTGGTACTCGCCGTCGACGCACTCCTCCATCACCTGCAACAGCTTCCCGGAGTGGTCCTTGGCGATCAACGGATCCCAGTTGGAGCCCCAGATCACCTTGATGACGTTCCAGCCGTCGCCGCGGAAGCTCGCTTCCAATTCCTGGATGATCTTGCCGTTGCCGCGCACGGGGCCGTCGAGCCGCTGCAGGTTGCAGTTGACGACGAAGACCAGGTTGTCCAGCTTCTCGCGCGCCGCGATGGAGATGGCGCCCAGCGACTCGGGCTCGTCGGTCTCGCCGTCGCCCAGGAAGCACCACACCTTGCGGCCCTCGGTCTGCGCCATGCCGCGGTCCTGCAAGTAGCGCAGGAAGCGGGCCTGGTAGATGGCCATGATCGGGCCCAGGCCCATGGAGACGGTGGGGAACTGCCAGAAGTCGGGCATCAGCCAGGGGTGCGGATAGCTGGACAGCCCCTTGCCCTGCGTCTCCTGGCGGAAGTTGATGAGCTGGTCTTCCGTCAGCCGGCCGTCGAGGAAGGCGCGCGCGTAGATGCCCGGAGAAGAGTGGCCCTGCACATAGATCAGGTCGCCGCCGTGCTTCTCGTCGGGCGCGTGCCAGAAGTGGTTGAAGCCCGTGTCGTAGAGCGTGGCCGCCGAGGCGTAGCTGGCCACGTGCCCGCCCAGCTCGCTCGAGTCCTTGTTGGCGCGCACCACCAGCGCCATCGCGTTCCAGCGGGTCAGCGCCGAGACGCGGCTCTCGGTGGTCGAGTCTCCCGGCCGCTGCGCCTGCTGATCGACCGGGATGGTGTTCACGTACGGCGTGTTCGCGCTGAAGGGCAGGTCGGCACCCGCCACGCGCATCTGGTCGATCAATCGCTCGAGAAGGAAGCGAGCTCGCTCGACGCCTTCTTTGTGGATCACGCTCTCGATGGCATCGATCCACTCGCTCGTCTCTACGGGATCGCCATCTTCTTGCTGGGCCACCTTTGGCCTCCTTAGGAGTGGGCCGGGGTCCTAACGCAATGACTACAAGGTAGGCAACTGGGGATTTCCAACCCATCGGGGCTTTCCGCCCCAGCCCTTCGGGGTTCTGCAAATGGCCTTTTGCAGCATTTACGCTGGCTTGTCGCCCGAAAGACACTTGGGCACGCGACTTGCTCCGACGTTGGGCCAGACAGGCGGGATTCCCCGCCCCAACCCTGGAGCTCCCCATGATCCGTACGATCGCCGCTGCCGTCGCCGCCCTCGCCCTGACCTCCTTCGCCGTTCGCGCCGAAGACGCCAAGCCGGCCACTGCCCCGGCCGCGACTCCGGCCCCGGCCGCGACCGACGCGAAGCCGACCAAGATGGAGAAGAAGGCCGACAAGAAGGCCGAGAAGGCCGCCCCGGACGCGAAGAAGGACCCGGCCACCCCGGCGCCCAAGTAATTCAGCATCGCTCGTTCGTCTGCTTGGGGCCCCGGCGCGAGAGCGCTTGGGCCCCTCGCTTTTGTGCGGTCTTGGCCTGCGCACGGCCCTTTGGGGAAATTTGCCCCAATTTTTCCGGCACGGGCCTTGCTCTACCTGACTGCGTCGCTGCCGGGGTTGGCCCGGGAGCAATACATCAGGAGTCTCTCATGATTCGCACGATCGCCGCCGCCCTCGCCGCTTTCGCTCTCGTCTCCTTCAGCGCCCAGGCTGACGACGCCGCCAAGGCCGACACCGCCTCGACCACCACCAAGACCGACGCCGCCGGAACCACCACCAAGACCGAGAAGAAGACCAAGATGAAGAAGAGCAAGAAGGCCAAGCCGGCCGCTGACGCCGCTCCTGCCGCGAAGTAATTTCGCTCCACGGCGATTCTTGCAAGTCTCGGGACCCCTGCGCTGCGAAGCGCGGGGGTCTCGCTTTTTGCGGCCTCATCCGCTACATGGCCGCGCGTGCCCAAGCCCTACGATCCGCACGATCGCTTCTACAAAAAGGCGAAGAAGGACGGCTACCGCGCGCGCTCTGCGTACAAGCTGGAGGAGATCCAGCAGCGCTTCCGCCTCCTGCGGCCGGGCGGCAGGGTGCTCGACCTTGGGGCAGCGCCGGGCGGCTGGTGCCAGATCGCCGCCCGCGAGGTTGGCCCGCGCGGGTTCGTGCTCGGCCTCGATCTAGAGCCCATTGCCTCGCTGCCGCCGCCGGCGCAGACCTGGGTGGCCGACGCCTTCACCCCAGAGCTGCTCGAGCGCCTGCGGGCCGAGGGCCACCTTCCCTACGACGTCGTGCTCAGTGATCTCGCGCCCAAGACCTCTGGCATCCACGGCGTGGACGAGGCGCGGTCGCTGGACCTGGCCGGCCGCGCGCGGGAGCTGGCGCTGCAGGTCCTCAAGCCCTCCGGCTCCTTCGTGGTGAAGGTCTTCATGGGCGGCGACTTCGAGCAGTTCCTCAGAGGGTGCAAGGCCGCCTTCGGGCAGGTGAAGGTGGTGCGGCCCGAGGCGAGCGTCGCCCGCGGCTCGAAGGAAGTGTACCTGGTCTGCCAGGAGCCGCGAAAGCCAGCCATCGCGGGCGTTTAGGTCACGCCGCGGTCATCTGCTTGACACTCTCCGGGTGCTTTGCTAGATACGCCGCCCCTTCGAAACACCGAAGGGTTCGTGGGCAGGGCAGAAAGAGAGGCCCTTGACACGAAGTTTCAGAAGGCGTATTGAGCGCGCCCCGTTGCAGAAAAGACGGGGAACCAGCAGTCGGTCACGAGCAGCGAGTAAGTGAAGCAGCGGTACGGTCTTTGAAAACTGAAGAGCAGAAACCACGAAGAGATTGCGGAGCAACGCAATGCTTTGAGTGCAGGACGCGACTTGCCCTTCTAGCCGAGGGGTGAGACCGCGGAAGAA
>DATBAA010000725.1:0-7416 GCA_036271755.1 Myxococcales bacterium
AGCTCTTCCACCGGGACCGGGCCGCCGCGCGCCAGGAGCCACGACAGCACCTCGGCCTGCTTCGCCGCCCGCCGCAGCACCTCGACGGACGCGCCCGGAGCGGCCTCGGCCATCTCCACCATGGGCACGGTCACGCGCGCCGGCTCTTCTTCGCGCACCAGCACCACCAGGCCTTGCCGGGAGAGCGACTGGAGGCGCGCCTTGGAGAGCTTCACGCCGCTCGCGGCCTTGCGCAGCGCGCGCCTTTGCGCGCCCTCCTGGCCGGGCAGCTCGAGCTGGCCCTCCTCGAGCAGCGCGCGCCCCGCGTCGGTGAGCTTGGGAACCGCCGCGTCGCGGACGTCGATGCCCGGCGGCAGCGCGGCCTTCAGCGCCGGCCCCAGCGGCGAGAGATAGTGCGCGGCGGCCCAGCGGACCAGCCCGACGATCTCTGCGTTGAGCAGCGGCGCGTCGTCGAGGAGCCGCAGCGCCTCGCGGATCTGCTGGGAGCCCAAGGCCTCGCCCGGCCCGACGATGACCCCGGTGGCCGTGCGCCGTCCCAACGGCACCAGCACGCGCCGCCCCGGCTCGGCCACGCCCAGCGCGGCCGGAATCCGATAGGTGAAGACGCCGTCGCCCGCGGGCACGTTCAGCGCCACCGCGAACAGGTCCTGCACCAGCTACTCGTCTTCCTCGTCTTCGCTGGCCTGTCGCACGCCGCGCGTCTCCAGCACCTCGAAGCGCGCCTGCAGCTGACCGTCCTGCCAAAGCTCCATCACGCGCGGAAACCAGTCCGCCGCCGCCGGATCGCCGTACTGCAGGAGCCGCAGGTCCGTGCCGCCCTGGGCGATGAGCCGGGCCGGCGCGCGGTTGTCTTTGTAGAGCCAGAGCTGCGGCCGCGCCGGATCGCGCGTAGGCGCGCCCAGCACGTACGCCACGCGATCTCCCAGCCGCTGCAGCGACACGCCGGCCGAGAGCTCGACGCCTGCGTTCGACGTCACGGCGCGGATGGTCCCCAGCGCCTCGGCCATGTTGAGCCCGCGCAAGGTCAACAATGGACAGGCTTGCTGCAGCAGCTTCAAGACGGGGCCGGCCGTGCCTTCCGCGGCGGTGCCTTTGACCGAGAAGGAGACAGACTCCGCCTCGAGCTTGCAGCTGGCGGGAAAGTGCATGGTGAGCGTGCCCTGCTTGGGGGCCGCGCCGGCCGCGGTCAACGTGCCGGTCATGGTCACTTCCTTCGTCCTGCCCAGCAGCCTGCCGCGCACCACCGAGCTTCGCAGCAGCGAAGTCGGCGACGGAATGTAGGCGAGCAGGAGCGCGAGGAAGAATGCTTTCACTTCGACACCTGCCGCATGTAGGCCAGGAGCCCGTCGCGCAGCTCTGGCCGCTTGAGCGCGTAGGCGATGTTGGCCTGCAGATAGCCCAGCCGATCTCCCGCGTCGTGCCGCTGGCCCTTGAACTTGACGCCCACCAGCCGGCCCTGCTTGGCCAGCACCTCGAGCGCGTCCGTCAGCTGGATCTCTCCTCCAGCGCCCGGCTTCACCTTCTCCAAGATGTCGAAGATGTCCGGCGGCAACACGTAGCGGCCGATGACCGCCAGGTTGGACGGCTCGGTGCCTTTGGGCGGCTTCTCGACCATCTTCTCGACGGCAATATTTCCGTCTGCCAGCGCGGGCCCGGCCGCGACGCCGTACATGTGCACCTGGTCGTCGGGGACAGCCATCACCGCGACGGTGGCCTTGCCGGTCTGCTGCGAGACGCGCGCCAGCTGGCCGATGCCCGGATCCTCGCAGTCGATGAGGTCGTCTCCTAAAAGCACCCCAAACCACTCGTCGCCGATGGCCGGCCGGGCGGCGAGCACCGCGTGGCCCAGGCCCATGGGCTCCTTCTGCCGCACCGAGATGAGCCGCACCATGTCGCTGATGGCGCGCACCTGCTCGAAGAGGGCCTTCTTGTTCTTCTTCGAGAGCGTGTCCTCGAGCTCGTAGCTGCGGTCGAAGTGGTCTTCGATGGACCCTTTGGCGCGGCCGTTGACCACCACGACCTGCTGCGCTCCGGCGCGCACCGCCTCGTCGACGATGAGCTGGATGGTTGGGGTGTCGACGATGGGCAGCATCTCCTTCGGGATCGCCTTGGTGGCGGGAAGGAAGCGGGTGCCGAGACCGGCGGCGGGGATGACGACTTTTCGCAAAGGCTGCTTCATGGCGGGCGCAACCTAGCATCGGGGTCTGACATCGGCCACACTGCCGCGCCAATGCGCCTGGGACTGTTCGTTCTCCTGCTGGGTTTCGCCGCTCGCGCCGACCACCTCGTCACCGATCCGGGCGCGCCGTTTCCGGGCACCATCGACATGCCGCGCTCGACGGCCATGGGCGGGGCGCAGGCGGCCATCGCCAGCTCCAACGACGCGCTCTTGGTGAACCCCGCCGGCCTGCCGCAGAACCATCGCTACCACTTCGAGCTCGACGGGGCGGACGACGTGCACTTTCCCGCCCAGGGCATCACCGCCAGCATCGTCGATTCGGCGAGCGGCCCGGCGGCCACCGGCGCGATCTTCAACCGCTGGGGCAGCGGCCAGCCCGCCGGACGAGGAGAGGGCTGGAGCGCCGGCCTTGCCTACGCCGGGCAGATCAGCTCCACGCTCTTTGCCGGCGGAGAAACAAAGTATATCAGGTATCATACGCCCGACGGCCTGGTGACCAAGTTCGCCGAGGACTTTGGCGTGCTCTCCAAGAGCGGCAACTTCTCCTGGGCGCTGGTGGTCCAGAACCTCTCGTTCGACATCGTGCCGCTCTTCCCGCTGACCGGGACGGCCGGCGTCGCCTGGGGCAGCGACACCAGCTGGCACCTGGCCTTCGACTACAAGATGGACTTCTCCGACACCAACAACTTGAAGCACACCGGCATGCTGGGCGGCGAGTGGCTGGTGGACGAAGGCATCGTGCTGCGCGGAGGGTTCCGGCGCGACTTCACCGCGGACATCAACTGGGTCTCGGCGGGGTTCGCGGTGCTCACCACCGGCGCGGGCCTGCAAGTGTCCTGGCGCAGGCGCATCAACGGGCCGTTCGATCAGATCTTCGAGGCGGGCATCACGCTCTTTCTCGAGTGATCCGCGGCGTGACCAGCGGCAGGCCGGTGCGCGGGTCTTGCACCACGTCGACCAGCGTTCCGTAGGTCGCGCCCAGGAGTCCGGCTTCCAGCACCTGCGCGGGCGTTCCCTCGGCGCGGACCGTGCCTTTGTCGAGGAGGATGAGCCGGTCGCAGGCGGCTCCGGCCAGCGCGAGATCGTGCAGGACCAGGAGCGAGCCCGCGCCCTGCTTCGCGCGCGCCCGGAGCGCGTCGACGAGCGTCACCTGGTGCGCGAGATCGAGGCCGTCGGTCGGCTCGTCGAGGATGAGGAGCTTTGCGTCCTGCGCGAAGGCGCGGGCCAGGAAGACGCGCTGCCGCTCTCCTCCCGAAAGCTGCGAGATGGGCCGGTCGGCCAGCTGCAGGGCGGAGGCTTCCGCCAGAGCGGCGATGGCGCGGGCCAGGTCTGCTTCGCTCTCCATCGCCCAGAGCCCCAGGTGCGGCGCCCGGCCCATCAGCGCGACTTCACGGGCAGTGAAAGCCAGATCGGAGGGCGGATCCTGCTGCAGGAAAGCCACCCGGCGGGCGCGCTCGCGCCGCGAGAGCTTCGCCAGCGGCTCTCCTTGCAGCTTCACTTCGCCGGCGCTCGATTCGAGGAGGCCGCAGCAGAGCCGCGCGACGGTGCTCTTGCCCGCTGCGTTGGGGCCGATGATGCCCACCACTTCGCCGGCGTTGACTTGCAGCGAGACGCCTGCCACCGCGTCGTGCAGCGCCTTCGGATGGCGGTAGCGCAGGCCGGTGGCGGTGAGGAGCGCCGTCATTGGCGGCTCCGCAGCAGCAGCACGAAGAGAGGCGCGCCGATCATGGCCGTGATGGCGCCCACCGGCGGCTCGGCGCCCAGGCTGCGAAAGAGGACGCGCGCCAGCGCATCGGCGAGCACCAGGAACACCGCGCCGCCCAGCGCCGACGCGGGCAGCACCACGCGATGATCGGGGCCGACCACGAGGCGCACCGCGTGCGGCACCACGAGGCCGACGAAGCCGACGAGACCGGTGAACGCCACCGCGATGCCCACCGCCGCGCTCGCCGCGAAGAACGCCAGCAGCCGCGTGCGCGAGACGTCGACGCCCAGGGCCTGCGCGCCTTCGTCGCCGAGCGCCAGGAGGTTCAGCCGGCCGGCGAGCGCGATGAGGATGACGATGGGGATGATCAGGACGAGGCCCGCGCTCGCCAGCACCGGCATCGATTCGTAGCCCAGGGTGCCCGAGAGCCAGAGGAGCACGGCCTGCGTCTGCTCGGGGCGCAGCACCGCCTCGACCGCCAGCACCAGCGCGGAGGCGAAGGAGTTGAAGACCACGCCCACCAGCAGGGCGCGCGTGGGCTCCAGCTGGCCGCGGGCGCGGCCCAGCGTGTAGACGAGCAGCGCCGCCGCCATGGCTCCGGCCACCGCCGCCACCTGCGCGGGCAACAGCCCGGCGAACGATGCCGCCGAGAACGCCGCGCTGCCCAGCGCCGTTCCCGAGGCGATGACGACGACGGTGGTGCCGATGGCCGCGCCGCCCGAGAGGCCGAAGACGAACGGATCGGCCAGCGGGTTTCGCAAGAGAGCCTGCAGCGCGACGCCTGCTACCGAGAGCGCGGCGCCCACCTCTGCCGCGAGCAGCACGCGCGGCAGGCGCAGCTTGTACAAGACGGTCGCGTCGGGTTCGAGGCCGTGCAGGGCCGCGGTCAGCGAGAGATCGCCCGCGCCCACGGTCAGGCCCACCGCAGCCGCCGCGAGGAGCAGCGGCAGCAGCAGTGCAGAGGCCCGCGCCGCCCGCGCGGCAGCGCTGGTCATGGATGCAGCGCCACGGCGAGATCTCCGAGCGCCTCCGCCAGGCGCGGCCCCGGGTGGAGCAGCGCGGTGGAGCGGAGATGCACGGTGCGGGTCTTGTCCAGGCCGGGGAGCGCGGGCCTGCCGGGCGGCGCGTCGACGCCGCAGAGGATGATCAGATCCGGCGCCGAGCGCACGGCGGCCTCCGCGCTCCAGCGAAAGAACGGCTTGTCCGCCCCCGCGGCCGCATTCTCGCCCCCGGCATCTTCCAGAAGCTCGACGGCGAAGCTGCCCGGACCCGCCACCACCAGCGGCTCGAGCCCGAAGACGAGCAGCGTCCGCAGCCGCTTCTTGCCCTGGAGCTTGTCGCGCGACTGCTTGCGCGCCGCTTCGAGCTGCGCGTCCAGCTCGCGGCCCTTCTCGGGCACGCCCAAAAGCTGCGCGATGCCGCCGATGGCGTCTTCGATGTCCGCGACGGTCGTCAGTGGAAACGCCTCGATGGGCACCCCCAGCCGGGCCAGCGCCTCGACCGGCCCGCGGTTCGAGGGCGCGGGTTCGGCGAGGACCAGGTCTGGCTTCACGCCCAGCACGGCTTCGGGCTGCGGATCGTTGTAGCCGCCGATGCGCGCGACCTTGGCCACGCGCGGGTCGTCGTCGAAGCGGGTGACGCCCACCAGCCGGTCCTGCGCGCCCAGCGCCAGCACCACCTCGGACAGCGACGGCGCCAGCGTGACCACGCGCTGCACGTGCGCCGGCACCGCGGGCCCCAGGTGCTGGCGGGGCCCGGCGGCGAGCAGCAGCGCGACGATCAGTGTGCCCAAGTCACTCCCGTCAAAGTCTGGGTGCCCTGATTCGACACCACCGCATGGTTGTCGTCGAGGGGCAAGATGTTCCACGGGTTGGCGCTGGTGCCCGTGTTCTGCTCGTCTACCACCGCCGGGCCGTTCGCCGAGGTGAGGCTGATCTTCTGCACGGTGTTGCTCCCCGAGGCGGTCGTATAGAGGAAGTTGTTCAGCGAGCGGACGTCCTGGAGGACCGCGGTGCCGCTGCTGAAGACGGTGGTGAAGGTCTGGACGGTCAGCGTCGCGCCGATGGTGACCAGGCGAATGCTCGAGTCGGCGCCGGAGACGATGGCGATGCGGCCGTCGCTGGTGGCGGTCATCTCCACCGCGGTGGGGCCGGAGTCGGCCTGGAGCTTGACGGCGCCCGTGGCCGCGTCGAGCTGGCTGATGATGCCGCCGGTGTTGTTGGAGCAGATCGCGTAGAGGTTGCCGTTCAGGACCATCACGTCGTTGGTGGTGAAGAAGTTGCCGGTGGTGGGGCAGGGAATGGGCAGGGGGCCGGCTACGACGGTGAAGGTCGCGGGGTCGATGGCGTAGACGTTGCCGCCGAACGCGTCGCCAAACCAGTAGCGGGTCGCGGCCGCGGCAAAGCCGGCGGGAGAGGTCTCGACCGCGACGCTGCGGGTGACGGCGGCGGTGGCGGGGTTCACCTCGACGATGGCCTGGCCGTTCGCGGGGAAGCCGAAGTCGCCGCCGCAGACGGCGTAGAGGAAGTTGCCCGCGGCGCGGACGAAGCCTGGCTCCTGGCACGAATGTCCGCTGCTGCCGCCTAGATCGATGACGGTGGTCGCGCCGGTGGAGGGGACGACCGCCGCCAACAGGCCCGGCCCGGCCGAGGTGAAGTTGGCGTCGTAGTTGGCGAGCGCGACGTACGCGGTGCCGTTGACGAGCGCCATGCCCTCGGGCCGCGCCAGGCTTGGGCTCGCGGCGTCGTACGGCTTGAGCGCGGCGCCGGTGGGCATGGCGATGCTGGCCAGCGGCGGCGGCGGCGGATTGGTGCCGCCACAGGCGGCGGCGAGGGCGAGAGCGGCTGCGGCGGAGATGCGCTTCATTGGTGCTCCTGGCTCAAAGGCGGGCGCGGGCGATCACGGAGATCGACAGCCCCGGCAGTGGGTATTGGAAGAGGTCTTCGAGGGTCTGGTCGTCGGCTAGGTTCTTCACCTCGACGTCGAGCCAGACCGGTCCGGCGATGCGCGCGCCCAGGCCCGCGCCGAGCGTCAGCTGCGACTCCTGCGTGGCGGTGTCGAAGTCGTTGCGGGGCATGGCGGAGGTGAAGCCCAGCTCCGCGTAGCCCTCGAGGCGGTCGCCTTTCCGGTCCAGGCGCGTGAAGAGCCGGTGCGGCGGGCGGTAGGCCAGGTGGTGGCCCTGGGCGTCTCCGGCGGCGTCGTTGATGGCGTCGAGGTAGCTGTAGGCCAGCTCGACGGCGAAGCCCGCCGGCAGCTGGACGACGGCTTCCAGCTCGAGGCCGGAGATGTGAGCGAGGCCGATGTTGAAGGGCTTCACCGCTTGCGGCGAGGACTGCTCGTAGACGATGAGGTCGCGGTAGTGCGTGTAGAAGACGCCGGCCGAGAGCAGCAGGCGGCCGTTGCGCCAGGCGGCGCCGGCGTCGATGGACCAGGCGCGCTCGGGCTGCAGGGCGTCGTTGGAGGTGACGCCGTTCTGGGTCAAGTAGAGCTCGCTGAACGTCGGCGGGCGGAAGGAGAGTCCGAAGCCGGCGCG
>DATBAA010000726.1:0-1555 GCA_036271755.1 Myxococcales bacterium
CGCGGGCGTGGCCATCGACGACAACAAGTTCGAGATCGTCGACCTGAACTCGAAGAACGGCGTGCTCGTCAACGGCAAGAAGACCCCGCGCCGGTTCCTGCGCAACGGCGACATCATCACGCTGGGCATGACCGAGTTCAAGTTCGAGTCCTCCGTCTCGGCGCCGGACGACGAGACCAGCGACTAGCGCTCCTCCAGCGCGTTGAGGAGCGTTCGCCACTGGAGATAGGCGTCGCGGGCCCGCGCCTCGAAAGGCAGCGGGTCGAGGTCGACGCCGACGTCGATCCAGATCTTCGCGGGGATGAGTGAGCTCAGCGGGACCTGCTCGACCTGGCCCATGGAGACGCCGACTTCCTCGGCTTTGAAGCGGCCGGGCTCGATCTGAGTCTCGTCTTTCTTCACGTCGCGCCGAAGCAGCATCTGCTCCTTGACGGCTTCGAGCGCCTGCTCCAGCTCGCGCGGCAGCTCGTAGAGAATGGCTTCGCGCGCGCCCGGGCGCCGGTGCGTGGTCTGGAACCACCAGAGCGTGAACCACTCGACGGACTGCATGCCCGTGAAGGCGATGCGCTCCTGCGCCATCCACTGCACATCGACGATCTCGCGGCGGAAGTCCGGCCGCACCCAGCGCCAGGTGAGCTCGGGCTGTTCGAGCAGGACGATGCCCTGGTTGGCCGGCGCGAGCGTGCGCGGGTCGAGGCGGAGGCTGCGCGGGCGCAGGCGCTGCAAAGGCGCGCGGGCCAGCGGCGTGCGCGGGCGAACGCGGCGGAGCTTCGCCAGCGGCCTTGCGTCGCTCGAGATCCGCAGCGGCTCTGCTTCGCCGGGCAGCCGCAGATCGTCGTCGAGGCGGAAGATGCGCGGCCTGGCAACGCCCAGATTCTGCACGCGCGTCCGCAGCGGCGGCGGCAGCCGCAAGAGCCGCGGAAGCTTCAGCTCCGGAAGCGGCACGACGTTTGGCTGGCGCAGCACGGTCAGCTCGCGCGGAGCCGGCGGCAGCGCGGAGAGCCGCAGCAGGACGCCGGGCGGCTTGCCGCGAATGACCTGGGCGCCCAGCGGCAGCGCGCGAAACTCTGCCGGACTCGGCGCGAGCTCCGGCGGAACCCGCAGCGAGAGCAGCTTTGCCGGCGCTACCAGTCCGCGCGGCAGCTGCTCGCCGACGAGCCGCCGCGCGGCCCACCTCGACCAGAGCCGGCGCAGGTAGTCGATCACTTCTTCTCGGGCTCGGCGCCGAGCGCGCGCGCCACCGGGAGCAGCCCTTCGAAGAGCGCGCCGAAGTGCACCGTGCCGTCCTTGGCAATGTAGATGGCGGCCCGCTCGGGCAGCTTGGGCGGCTCGGGCAATGCACTTTCGGGCTTGGGCTCGGAGGCCATTTTGGAGCTATGGTACCAGAAGCAATCGGGAAAGAGATCCCCCTCTTGACCGCGACCGCTTTTCCGGCAGAAACTACGGCAACCCTTTCTCTGTCCGTTTCCAAGTTGATGCAATCGGAGCATTGCCTTGCCCGACGACTCAACGCTCGTCCCCGACTTCCAGCTCCTGGTCGACGGCACCGCCGCCG
>DATBAA010000727.1:0-7459 GCA_036271755.1 Myxococcales bacterium
GGCAATCCGGGAGCGGCGCTCGCACCAACCTTGGGCGTGGGCGTCCTTTGGCTGATGTGGCGCATCCCCATCCGCTATTCGCTCTTCGTCCTCATCTTTCTCGGGCTGACGCTGGAGTGCGCGCAGGAGATCCCCGCCAGCGGCTTGTGGAAGTCGCCCTTCTTCATCTTCGGCGAGATGCTGCTCTCCAAGGCCAACGACTGGACCGGCGTGAAGCCGCTGGTCTTCACCGGCGTCGACCTCGTGGTCGGCTACCTGCTCTTGATCATGGTGTGGCGACGCGCCACCGGCTCGCGCATCGACACGGAAGGCCAGGAGCCGACCGCCGGCGCCATGGCGTTGGGCGCGGCCATCACCCTGGCCGGAACGCTCTGGGTGTGGGGCTACGGCCTCGCCCGCGGCGGCAACTTCGGCAATTCGCTCTTGCAGATCTACAAGCTGCTCTACGTGCCGCTGCTCTTCTTCTTGTGCCAGGCGGCGTTCCGCGGGCCCAAGGATCACTGGGCCATCGCCAAGGTGATGCTCGGCGCCGTGCTCTTCCGCTCGCTCTTCGCCTGCTTCGTCCGCTACGTCATCGGGCCCACGCTGCCCATCGAGCTGGCCTACGCCACCACGCACGGCGACTCGATGCTCTTCGCCAGCGGCGCGGGCCTGGCGCTGGCCATGCTCAACGAGGGCGTCGCCCGCGACTCGAAGCAGCTGAAGGTGTTCCTCATCGCCCTGATCGGCATCGTCGTGGTGGGCGCCAAGGCGAACAACCGGCGCGTCGCCTGGGTGGAGATGGCGTTTCTGGTCTTCGCCTTCTGGATGATCAGCGATCGCACGCCGCTCAAGCGCTTCGTCGCCCGCAGCTGCATGATCGCGGCGCCGATCATCATCATGTATCTTGGCGTCGGCTGGAATTCCTCGGGCTCAGGCATCTTCACGCCCGTCCGGCTGGCACGATCGATCTTGGACTCCAAGTCCGATTCGTCGACCTTGTGGCGCGACCTGGAGAACGCCGACTTGATCATGAACATCCAAGAGAACCCCATCCTGGGGACGGGCCTTGGCCACGAGTACAACGAGTTCATCACGCTGCCGGACGTGTCGGCGGCGTTCAAGCTCTACCGGCTCATCCCGCACAACAGCGTGCTGGGCTTCCTGGCCTTCGCCGGAGTGCTCGGGTTCACCGTCATCTGGTGCGCCATCGCGGTGGCGGTGTTCATGGCCTCGCGGGCGTATGGAAAAGCGACGGTGCCTCTGGACCGCGCGCTGGCCCTCTGGGTCATCGGCGTGATGATCGTCTACATCAACTCGATCTACGGCGACATGGGCCAGGGCTCGTGGACGGCGGTCTTCTGCGTCTGTCCGGCCATGGCGGTGGCGGGCAAGCTGCCCATTCCGGTGGGCGCCTGGCCGCGCCGCATGCGCAAGGCAGTGCCCACGCCATGAGCAATCCCGACATCGCCTTTCTCATGGAGCAGACGCTGGGCAGCGTCACCCACTACCTCAACTTGCGGAAGGCCGAGGACACGGCCACCGGCATCACGCCCAAGTGGCTGCCCGTCGAGTTCCGCCACGGCAAGGTTCCCTGGGCGGTGACCGGCAGCCTGCTCGCGCGCAAGGCGCTGGCGCATGCGGGCAAGGTCTCGGGCTGCTTCATCCACACCACCACCATCGCGCTCCTGGTCGTGGATAGCTTCCGCCGCATGCCGACCATCCTCTCCAGCGACGGCACGCCGGCCAACAAGCGCGAGATGCGCACCACCTACGGCCTCGATCCCGAGAGCCGCCTGGGCCGCAACGCCAAGGCGGCCGTCTACCGCGGCGTCTTCGGCCGCGCCGCGGGCTTCGTCGCCTGGTCCAACTGGACGCGCGCCTCCTTCATCGAGGACTACGGCTGCAGGGAAGAAGACGTGGAGGTGATTCCGCCCGGAATCGACCTCGACCAGTTCACGCCCGGCGCGCGCGACCACGAGATTCCGCGCATCCTCTTCGTCGGCGGCGATTTTTTGCGCAAGGGCGGCGACATGCTCATCGACGTCTTCCGCAAGCGCCTCAAGGGCAAGGCGGAGCTGGTGCTGGTGACGCAGGCGGAGATCCCCGAGGAGCCGGGCATCTTCGTGCACCGCAACCTGGGGGCCAACTCGCCGAAGCTGCGCGAGCTCTACGCCAACTGCGACGTCTTCACGCTGCCCACCCGCGCGGACTGCTACTCGCTCGTCTGCATGGAGGCGCTGGCGGCCGGCATGCCGCTGGTGGCCACGCGCGTGGGCGGAATTCCCGACATGATCCGCGAGGGCGAAACGGGACATCTCGTCGATCGCGACGATGCTGGCGCGTTGGGGGACGCGCTCGAGTCCCTGGTGAGCTCGCGCGAGAAGCGCGTGGAGATGGGCCGCAAGTGCCGGGCCGAGGCGTTGCGCAGGTTCGACGCGCGCACCAACGCGCATCGCCTCTTCGAATTCGTCCGCCAGCGCTGCATTCGCTGAAGAGGCGCTCCCGTGGCGACTGTCACCGCGCTGATCTGCACCCGCAACCGGCCGGCAGCGCTCGAGCGCGCCGCCGTCTCGCTGTTGCAGGAAGCGGGCGCGCCGCTGGAGCTGGTGATCATCGATCAGAGCGACGGCGACGAGACCGAAAAGCGCATGCACGCGCTCGCCGATCCGCGGCTGGTCTACGTGCACACCAACTCGCGCGGCAAGGGCTTCGCGCTCAACGAGGCGCTGCAGATCGCGCGCGGCGAGATTTTGGTGTGCACCGACGACGACTGCATCGCGCCGCCCGGCTGGCCGCTGGCCATGGGCGAGGCGCTGGTCCGGCAACCCGCGGCGGCCATCGCCTTCTGCAAGGTGGTGGGCGTCGAGCACGATCGCGCCGCTGGCTACGTTCCGGAGTTCTTGCCCACGCACGACCGGACCCTCAAGCGCATCGGCGATGTCGTCAAAGGCCACGGCATCGGCGCGGGCATGGCGCTGCGCCGCCAGGTGCTGCTCGATCTGGGCGGGTTCGACGAGATGATCGGCCCGGGCGCGCCCTTTCCTTCCGGCGACGACTGGGACGTGGCGCACCGGGTGCTGCTGCGCGGCTGGGAGATCGCGGTGGTCTCCGGCCTCACCATCATGCACGACGGCTTTCGCAGCTTCACCGAGGGCCGCGCGCACACGCGGCGCGACTGGCTGGCCATCGGCGGCGTCTGCGCCAAGCCTATCCGCGCGGGCTACCTGTCGGCGGCGGTGGTGCCGCTCTGGGAGTTCTTCCGCAACGCCGTCTGGCCGGCCATCTACATGTCCGTGAAGAGCCTCAGGCCCAGCGGCTTCACCCGCATCTCGGCGTTCCTCGAAGGCTTCACCAAGGGGCTCTCGACGCCCGTGGACGGCAAGAAGCTGCTCTTCCAGAGGAAGCGCTGATGCCGCGCCTCTCTGTCGTCATCCCCACCCGCGACCGCGGCGCCGAAGCCGCCGAAGCCGCGCGCGCCGTGCTCGCGGACGATTGCGATCTGGAGCTGGTGGTCGTCGATCAGAGCAAGAACGACGCGACCGTCGAGGCCTTGAAGAAGATCGCCGATCCGCGGCTGCGCGTGGTGCGGTCCAATCTCCGCGGCGCCAGCAATGCGCGCAACGCGGGAGTCGCCGTCACCACCGCGCCGGTGCTGGCCTTCACCGACGACGACTGCCGGCCCGAGGCGGGCTGGGCCTCGACGATGCTGAAGCTCTTCGAGGACGACGCCACCACCGACCTCGTCTTCGGCCGCGTCTGGCTGCCGCCCAAGCCCAACGAGGGCGACTACGCCGCGTCGTTCGAGCCCAAGGAGCGCTTGCAGCGGCGCGTGCCTTCGCCGGACGAGGACATTGGCATCGGCGCCAACTTCGGCATCCGCCGCAAGGTGTTCGAGGAGCTGGGCACCTTCGACGCGCTGCTCGGGCCCGGAGCGCCGGTCTTTCGCGGGGCGGAAGAGACCGATCTGTTGATTCGCGCCACCCATCGCGGATACCGCGTGGTCAACGCGCGCGAGCTGAGCGTGCTGCACCTGGGCTATCGCACCGGCGTCGACGTGCGGCCGCTGCACGTGCAGTACCAGACCGCGGTGGGCGCAGCGTTCGGGAAGCACGCGCGGCTGGACGGCGTGGGCGGCGTGCTCGATGCGGCGCGCTGGGTCGCTTTTTATACCGGCAAGACGATGGCAGACGCTCTTCACCTGCGCCGGCCGCGGCCGGGCGTGCTCTTCTACTTCGTCAAGGGCGCGCTCGGCACCTTCCGCTACAAGCTCGACAAGGATCGCGGCGCCTTCGTCGAGCGATAGAGTAGATCGGCGCTGAAGCTCGCGCGTCTGGGGAAAGCATGCTCGCTCTCGTCTTTGCCGCGCTGTCGGTCAACGCGCCCGTCTCTTCCGTCACCCTCTATGGCGACCGCGCGCGGGTGGTCCGCACAGCCGAGGTCGCGATCAACGGCTCGCAGCAGCTCGAGCTGCCGATGCTGCCCATCCGGGTCGATCCCGACAGCATCCGCCTGGAGGCGACCGGCGCCGAGGTGCGGCAGGTGGAGATCGAGCGGGTGGAGCGCGAGGACTATCCGCTCGACGAGGCGCGGGCGCTCCTGGCCAGGCTCGACAAGCTGGACGACGACCTGGCGCAGGTAGCCGACGAGCGGGCACAGCTGGCCAGCCATCTCGAAGAATTGGGAAAGATCGAGCCTGGGGTCGAAGACGAGCCGTTCAAGCCAAGGCCCAGGTTGGACGCGAAGCGCTGGGACGAGGTGCTCTCGTTCTCGCTCGCGCAAGAGGAGGCGGCGCAGGAGCGCATCCGCAAGCTGGACGCCCGGGCGGACGAGCTGCGCCGCGAGCGGGAGCCGCTCTGGGAGAAGGCCTCGAAGCTGGGCAACCGCTTCTCGAACGGCTTTCGCGTCACGGCGTCGCTCTCGGGCCGCGGCACCGCGCACCTGAAGCTCAGCTACCTGGTGTCGGGCGCGCGTTGGATCCCCGGCTACGATCTGCGGCTGGAGCCGGATCAGAAGAGCGTGCGAGTGGCCTTCAGCGGAACGGCTTCGCAGAGCACCGGAGAAGATTGGGACGGCGTGCGGATGACCTTGAGCACCGCGCTGCCCGCGACCGCCCGCGCGCTCCCGGAGATCGCCACCTGGAAGATCGGCGAGCGCGAGCGCTTCATTCCCACACCCGTTCGCGCCGATCGGCCGGGACCGCGGCCGCTGCCGGTCGAGCCGCAGCCGGAGACGCCCGTGCAGAGCGAAGAGCTGCTGCTGCGCTCCGAGCTGATCAAGCGCGCGCCGGAGCGGACTTTCGCCGGCCTGACGGACCAGAAAGAGGAGTCCGCCCAGAACAAGCTGGCGATCACCGGCACCCGGCGCCGGCGAAAGGACCTGGCCGAGCCGAGCCCGGCCGCTGAGCCCGCTCCCTCTGCTCCGCCCGCTCCGTCCAAGCGCGCAAGTGACGAGAGCGCCGTCGACAAGAGCCAGATCGCCTCTTCGGGCCCCGCCTCCATCGGCGACTTCCTGCAGCAGGTTCCGCAGGAGAGCGAGGGGCAGCTGGCCCTGGCGCCGCCGGTCTCCATCCGGCCGCCGCAGCCGCCGCCGGACTCTCCCTCGGCGCTGGCCGGCGGCTTCGATCTGCGCTTCGACTCGCCGGGCCGCGAGAGCCTGCATGACGGCGAAGGGGCGCGCCGCGTGCCGCTCTTCAGCGAGACCTGGCCGGTCACCGCCGAGCGGCTGATCGAACCCGGGCTCTCGCCCGACACCTATCTGGTGGCGCGGCTCAAGAACCCGTCGGAGCGCACGCTGCCGCGCGGCCAGGCGGCGCTCACCGTCGGCGACGATGCGGCGGGCAGCGCGACCGTGCCGCTGGTGGCCCCCGGCCAGGAGCTGACCCTGCCGCTGGGGGTCGATCGGGCGGTGCGCAGCTTCCGCAACGTGGCCGTCGTGCAGACCGAGAAAGGCCTCTTCAGCAAGGACGACGTGAGCCGCTACGCCGTCACCATCGAGGTGCAAAACCCCTACGCCGTGCCCATCGCGCTGCGCATCGTCGATCAGCTGCCGCTGCCGGGAGACAAGAACGTCGAGGTCGAGCTGATCGAGGCGGGCGGCGCCGAGCGCGACGAGGGCAAGGGCTCGCTCACCTTCCGCAAGAGCGCGCCTGCGTCCGGCACGGTCAAGGTCTCGTTCGTCTACCAATTGAAGCGGCCCAAGGGCTACCGGGTGCACCAATGATCGCGCTCTTGATCGCATCGCAGGTGGCGCGGGTGGTGGTGTTTCCCGATCGCGCGCAGGTCATTCGCGCCGCCGAAGTCGCGTGCGCGGCCGGGCCGGTGCAGGTCGAATTTCCCGCGCTGCCGCCGTCGGCAGACCCGGGCTCGCTGCGCGCCATCACCTCCGCCGGCAGCGTCGAATCGGTCGCCTCGGTGGAGACGCCGAAGACCGCGGCCTTCAGCGCCGAAGCCGCGGAGCTGGAGGCAAAGGTGCGCGGCCTCGAGGACGAGCGGGCGGCCCTGCGCGACGCGCGCAAGAACGCCGACCGCCAGATCCAGCTCGCCGGAAAGCTCGAGGCGGTAGCGGCGGGGCGCATCGGCCAGGAGGTGTCGCGGCCCGACGTCGAGGCGTGGCGGCGGTCGCTGCAGCAGACCTTGAAGGCGCGCCTCGACGCCGTCCGGAAGCGGTCGGACGCGCGAACGCGCGAGCGCGAGCTGCAGCGCAAGCTCGCGGAGCTGCGCCGCAGGCTCGCCGCGCAGGGCGTTGCGCGCGAGCGAAAGGAGCGCGCGGCCCACGTGGTCGTCTCCTGTCCGCAAGGCCGCCCGGCGACGGTCGAGCTCAGCTACCTGGTGGGCGGCGCGTCGTGGGAACCGGCGTACGAGGCGCGCGCGGAGGACGAGGCGGTGATGCTGTCGCTCCATGCCACCGTCCGGCAGTCCACCGGCGAGAGCTGGGAGGGCGCGGCGGTGTCGCTCTCCACCGCCGTGCCGTCCGAGGACGCGACGCCACCCGAGCTCCACCCGCTGCGGGTCTTCGCCGAGCCGCGGCCGCCGCCGCGCAAGGTGCTGGTGCGGCGCGACGAGCACCAGCGCCACGCCGAAGAGGCCGACTCCGAAGGCGCGGACGAAGAAGCCCTCTCGGTGCGCCTCGCGGCGAAGGGCCCCGGCGTGCGCGGCGACGGAACTCCTGCGCGCCTCTTCATCGCCCAGACGCGGCTCGCGGCCACCTTCGCCTGGAAGACGGTGCCGCGGCAGGTGCCCAACGTGTTCCACGTCGCCGAGCTGATCAACACCGCGCCCTTCCCGCTCCTGCCGGGCCCGGTCGAACTCTTCCGCGGCGGCTACCTGGGCAAGCTTCCGCTCGAGCGGGTGGCGCAAGGCCAGCGCTTCCACCTGAGCTTCGGCCTCGCCGAGGAGGTGAAGGTGAAGCGCGTCGTCCTGGAGGAGATCGCCCGCGACAAGGGCCTCTTCAAGAGCAGCCAGCGCTTCCACTACGCCTA
>DATBAA010000728.1:0-13698 GCA_036271755.1 Myxococcales bacterium
GCGGCGCAGCGGCATAGGCCTCGTGGCGGACGAGATCGACGTCGAGACCGGCAAGTGGACCTCGCGCGAGAGCCACATCGGCGGCGGCATCGATTCTTATTATGAATACTTATTGAAGGCCTGGAAGCTCTTCGGCGACGAAGATTGCCACCGCATGTGGCTGACTACGGTAGATGCGGTCAATCGCTACGTGGCCGACGAATCGCATCATGGCCTCTGGTATGGCGTGGTCGATTTCGAGACCGGCAAGCGCATCCGCCCCGAGTATGGCGCGCTCGAGGCTTTCTATCCGGCGGTGCTGGCGCTGGCCGGGGACATTCCCCGGGCGCGGCGGCTGCAGGAGTCCGGCTTTCGCATGTGGACCGCGGCGCGGGCGGAGGCCGACGTCTTCGATTATGCGGCCATGAAGCCCACCGGGCCGTCGTGGCCGCTGCGGCCGGAGATCATAGAGTCGGCCTTCTATCTTTCGCAGCTGACGGACGAGCCGCGCTGGGAGCGCATGGGCGAGGCTTTCCTGCGCGACATCAACGCCTGCTGCCGCGTCCTGGACGGCTATACGGTGCTGAAGAACGTCACCACCGGCCAGCAGGGCGACCTGATGCCCAGCTACTTCCTGGCCGAAACCCTCAAATATCTGTGGCTCCTCGGCACCCCAGACGCTTTGGATTTGAAGCAAGTCGTCTTCAACACCGAAGCGCATCCATTGCGGAAGACTTGGAAAGATTAGTGGAACCAGCCGGCGCCGGCGTAGAGGTCGGCGTTGCAGGCGCTGTTGGCTGGGGTTCCGCAGAGCGCGTACCTCGCGGCGCGGGAAGAGTCCCAGAGGCCCCAGCCGTCGTCGATGCCCTTCCAGGCTTCGTCGAATGCGTCGAAGTAGAAGATGGCCGCGGGCGCGCCGGTGCCTTTCCAGGTGCCGAGCAAATCGAAGTACCATTTGGCATTCACTGAGTTGGCAATGGCCGGGCTGGTGACCTGCTCCAACTGGCTCTGGTTGGTTGGCCGCGCCTTCCAGCCGCTCTCGCCGATGACGATGGGCATGGCGGCGCCGGTGGTGGTGTGCAGGCCGATCGAATTGACGAAAGGATAGCTGGCCGCCGAGGCATAGAGGGTCTTCGCTTCGGTGAGCGAGCCGTTCATCATCGCGGTGGCGCGCGCGGTGCCCGCTGCCGTTGCGGTCTGCTGCCAATCCCAGAGGCTCGTGTCGGAGAAGGGATAGACGTGGATGGAGGCGAAGTCGAGCAGCGGCAAGATGGTGTCGGGCTTCTCGCCGCCCGACGTCAGCCCCGCGTAGAAGGTGTAGTCGTCATCGGCCGTGACCGGCTGCGCAACCGCGCCGCGAACCTGCTTGATGTAACTCGCGAGGCAGGCCACGGGCAGGTTGGCGGCGAAGGAGGTTTCGTTTCCCACGCTCACGGTGGCGACGCTCGTGTATTGCGCGGCCAGTGAGATAGCTGTGTTGATCTCGCTCGTATTCACGGCATCGACGCAAGACGCCGGCGCACCCTCGAGGAAGATGCCGAGCTGAAAAGACATCGTCGGGACGTTGGCCGCGGCGACGCGCAAGATGGCGGTCGAGGCCGCGTCGGCGCCGAAGAGCCGGATGAGCCCGAAGCCGGCCTTATCCAACAGCTGCAGGTCTTGCAGGATGCTTGCGTCGCTCGGGAGCTCGCCCGCTCCCGGCCCGCCCGCGCGATAGGGGCTGTACCCGACCGCCTTGGCGCTCGCGTAGACGGCCGGCAGCGGCCGCTGCGCCTGGGTGATGGTGGCCTTGCAGTCGACGCGCACGCTGGTCACCGTGGCGGTGGCGGTTCCCGAGCCGTTGGTCACCGAGCAGGTCTGATTCGCCGGCTGGGTCTGGATGGTCACCGCGTACGTCGTCTGAGCCGTCGCGAAGCTGAACGATCCATCGCCGCTGATCGTCACCGCGTCTGCGCCGTTGTCCAGCAGCACCAGCGTGTGCTTGAGGCCGTCCACGACTCCGCCGATGACGAACGCGGTCACCGGAGGCGTGCCGCTGTCCGGAGACGTGCCGCTGTCCGGAGACGTACCGCTGTCCGGAGACGCACCGCTGTCCGGAGACGTGCCGCTGTCCGGCGAGGACGTCGAGGTTCCGCCGCAAGCCGCGAGACAGAGACAGAGCAGGAGCGCGCAAGGTCTGTTCATCGCGCCATTGTACGAGACAAACGCGCGCAAGGCTCGTCAGCTCCCCGAAAGCGAGGCTTCATGAAGCGGGTGCTGTTGTTTCTCTATGGTGTCGCGGTGTACGCGCTCTTCCTGTTGGTGTTTCTCTACGCCTGCGGTTTCGTCGGCGACTTCCTGGTGCCGAAGTCGATCGACTCCGAACCGCAAGTGCCGCGCACCGAGGCCATCCTGGTCGACGTGCTGCTCTTGGGAATCTTCGCGCTGCAGCACAGCGTGATGGCGCGGCAGGGCTTCAAACGCTGGTTGACCAGCTTCGTGCCCGCGGCCATAGAGCGCAGCACCTACGTGCTCTTCTCCAGCCTGGCCCTGATCCTGCTCTTCGTCGAATGGGAGCCCATCGGCGGCGTCGTCTGGGACGTGCAGGGGGCGGCGCCGCGCATTGCTCTCTATTCGCTCTTCTCCTTCGGCTGGCTGCTCGTGCTGGCGACGACCTTCTGGATCAACCACTTCGATCTCTTCGGCCTGCGCCAGGTGTGGCTGAACCTGATCAACTACGACTACGAGCAGCTGCCCTTCGTGACGCCCGGACCGTATCGATTGGTGCGCCATCCGCTCTATGTAGGCTGGCTCTTCGCCTTCTGGTTCACGCCGCACATGACCGTGGCGCACCTGATCTTCGCGCTGCTCACCACCGGTTACATCTTGATTGCCATCCGGCTGGAGGAGCGAGACCTGCTGCACTTTCACGGCGACAGCTATGCGCGCTATCAACACCGCGTTCCCATGCTGGTGCCGCGGCTTCCCAAATAGTCAGTTCTTCTTCTCCAAGAACGCGCGGACCTGCTCTGGGTGATAGTCGAACGGCCCCATTCCTCCGCGATAAGCAATGCGTCCGTCCGGATTGATGATGTACAGCCGCTCCGGCCACGCCGCGTAGAGCTCGCCGGCTTTGTTGTCCATGGCGTCCACCACCATGGGCAGCGGATAGTGAAAGCGCTTCACGAAGTCATTGGCGATGTTCACGCGGTCGGCCAGCGTCCGCGGCTGCAAGTAACAGACGTCGTCCTTTCCCTTCTCGTTGGCGTCCATCTGCCACTCATCGGTTGGGTGGGCCTCGCGCACGTAGACGGTGAGGAAGTCCGCGTTCGCCTTCTGCTCTTCAAAAAGTTGAGCAAGGTACCCGACCTTGCGTCGAAACGGCGGTCAGGTGAAGGAGCCGAAGACCAGCACCAGCGGCTTTCCAGAGACTTTGCCGCGCAGCGGAATCCGGCTCTCTCCGTCGAGCGACACCAGGAGCGCGTCAGGCGCCAGGTCGCCGACTTTCAGATCGCCTCTGTGCATGCGCGGCAGGGCATAGCGGACCAGGCCCCACCAATCTCGCGGATGCGGCCCCGCGGCCAGGGTGAGCCCGCCGAGGATGAACACAACGAGAACGCCGCCAACGGCGAGCAGCTTCTTCATGTCAGCGAAACTAACACGTTTCTAAACATCCTTGAGGCCGAGCTTCTTGAGCCGCTCGTAGACGCGCAGGACCTCTGGCGCATATTTGTTCTTTGGATCTTTTCCGTGCATCAAGGCCATATCGACCGGCCCGGGGCCGCGGTTGTACGCGGTCAGCGCCATCTCGATGTCCTTGTACATCTCCATATAGAAACCAAGCACTTGCAAACCGTACTTGATGGAGACTTCCGGGTCCTTGAGGCTGCCCTGGATGCCCAGCACCTTCTCCCATTGCGGCATCACCTGCATCAGGCCCAGCGCGCCGACCGGGGACGTGGCGTTGGGGTTGAAGCGCGACTCTTCGGCGATGATCGACAGCACCAGGTCGGGGTCTCGCTTGTAGAGCGCCGCATAGTAATGGACGTGCTTCGCGATGGTGTGCGCGAGCGTGGTGTCCAGGTCGGGCTTGAGCACCAGCATCTTGAGGAAGATGATCTGCTCGGCGGAGTTGCTGGCGATGTACTGGCGCAGCTCGGTCCCTTCCGCGCGGATGGCACGCTCCTGCGCGTCGAGCGCGGCCACCTGCTCGAGCAGCTGGGTCGTCTGGCGCGCTGCCACGGCGGCGTTGCTGCCCAGCGCGTCGAGCTTGAGTTTGAAGTAGATGCCCGCGACGGTGGCGCCGAAGAGGGCGAGCGCGAGAAAGCCCACCAGCGCGGCTGTCCAAGGTTGGACATGAGCGGGCAGCTTCACGGCGGGAAGAGAGAGCAACGCGTGCGGTGGCGCGGGCGGCTCGGACGGGACGGTTGCGGTGGCAGTGGCTTCCGTGCTCATCGATGGCTCCAGGGCAGGGTCGTTGCGGACGGGGCAACCTAGGCGACCGGTATGTACGCAGGCAAGGTGCGCGGTGAGCCCGGCTACTACTGTTCTATTGAATCATCGCTGAAGGCGGCGCGCCAAAGCAGCCGGAACAAGTGATACGAAAGCGTCTCCAACCGGAGGCCGTCATGTCCGTTTCGGCAGCGAAGAGCCGCGTCATGCAGGCGAAGATGCAGCTGGACTCCAACCGCGCCGACGACGCCGAGTCGACGGTGGCGGCCGGCCTCAAGTTCCTCGAGGGTTTGCCGGACAGCGAGACCGCGGCGGTGCGCGCGGAGCTTCTGCAGATTCGCGCGGCCATCGCCAGCCGGCCCAAGCCGGAAGATCTGCGCAACATCTCCGCGGCCAAGGGGAAGATCAGCCAGGCGCGGTCGCAGCTGGACGCGAAGCAGCTCTCCAGCATCGCGGACACGCTGCGCGTCGCCGAGGACTTTCTCAAGAGCGTGCCCGAGACGGCGAAGGCCGCGCTGGTGGCGGAGATCGCGGCCATTCGCGGAGGTCTCTCGGTGCCTGCCGCGGAAGCGCCGCGCGCCGCGGCCGTCGAGGCTCCGCGAGCCAGTGGAGCAGCCTCGCCACGGCCGACGCCGCAAGCCGTTGTTGCCCCGGCCCCGCCGGCCGCGAAGCCTGCCGCGCCGGCGGCTGCTCCGGCCGCGTTGTCCGACGACGACTACGTCAACCTCTCGCGCGCCAAGGGCCGCCTCAACCAGGCGAAGGCACTCGTGGAGAGCCGCCGCACCGAGAACGTCGAGAGCATCCTCGCCGAGACCGCGGAGTACATCTCCAAGCTGCCGGCGGCCACGGGCGCGCCCTTGACCGCGGAGGTCGCCGCCATTCGCCAGCAGCTGGGTGGCGCGGTCGCTGCCGAGGACACGCGGCGCATCATGGAAGAGCTGGAGCGCCACCTGGGCACCGTGCAGACGAACCTGACGCTAGACTTCCGCACCGCGGCGCACTCGCGCGATCACGTCGAGAAGCGCCTGCAGGACGAGGAAGTGAAGCGCATTCTCCCCGCCGATGCGCTGGCGAAGTTGCAGGCGCGCGCGGCCGATCTGCGCAAACGCCTCGACGCCGCCATCAAGGCCGACGCAATGGAGCGCGCGATGCCCATCCTGGCCGAGCTCGAAGCGAGCGTCGCCACCGACCCCTTCGCAGGCAAGGAGCAGCACGAGGCGTATCAAGCCACCAGCGCGCTGGAGACACTCAAGCACCGCGTGCGCGCGCCGCTCTGGCGCGTTCCCGACGGCGACGCCGACGTGGCGGCCATCGAGGCGCGCCTGCGCGCGGTGGATGTGAAGATCGACGAGGCCTCGGCAAAGTGGGGCAGGGCGGAGCTTACGTCGCAGGTGAACAACACCTGGAGCTTTGTCGAGCAGGCGATCTCCGGCTGGGAGGCGGAGGCGTTGAGCTCCGAGGCGCGGCCGCTGGAGACGCCCGATCTGCCCAAGACCCGCTTGGCCATTCAACGCATCCGCTATCTGCTCGATGATCCGGCCACGCAAAAGATCCGCGCGGAGAATCAAGGCGACGCGACGATTGAAGCCACTTATCGCGCCGCGGAGGAGATCTTCGATAAAGCCGCTGCGAAGATGAACGACGCCTTCGCCGGCGTGCTCGAAGCGGGAGAGAAGATCAAAGATGCGCCGCTGAATCGAATCCAGCTCGATCGCCCGAACCTCCTCTCCTATGAAGCCAGGCAGTCGCTGGCGGGCACCAAGTACGCCGAGGCGGCGTTTGCTCGCGCGCAGGCTCTCGATCAGCGTTGGAGGGCCGAGGTGGCGGCCATCATGAAGGCGCGGGCGGAGCTGACCGAGAAGCTCACCGCCGAAGCCGACGCGGCGTGGCCGGCCATCGCGGACAGGATCCAAGCCATTGAATTCAACCCCGACACCGTGAAGCAGGGCGATTTGATCAAGCTCGAGGGCGTCTACAACCGGTGCGGCTGGGACTACAGCGGCCGCGCCTACGACTTCGCCATGCTCTGGGGCGAGACGGTGCTGGCCGGCGCGTTCGAGCCGCACATCGTCAAGGCCATCGAGCACGCCTGCTACGAGCTGAAGGTCGGCTTCTCCGATCGCTATCCGTGGGACGTCTACGCGGTCGTCGAGAAGCCCGGCAAGATCGGCGAGCGCACGCAGGTGATCGTGCGCGACAAGTTCACCAATTTCGAGCTGGGCAAGTTCGAGGAGTGGCCCTCGATCGACTGCCTGCGCGTGCGCATCGTCGCGCTCCACGCAGGCCCGGTCGCCGTGGGCCAAGGAGGCCGAACGTGAAAGCGCTGCTGTGCCGTGTGTATGGTCCAATCGAGCAGCTGAAACTGGAAGAAGTGCCTTCACCCAGGGCCGCCGCCGGCGAGGTGGTGGTGACGGTGAAGGCCAGCTCGCTCAACTTCCCCGACGCGCTCCTGGTGCAGGGCCTCTACCAGGTGAAGCCGCCGCTGCCGTTCTCTCCGGGAATGGAGCTGGCGGGCATCATCAAGGAGGTGGGCGTGGGCGTCGCGGGGCTGTCGGTGGGCGATCGGGTGATCGCCGCTCCGGGGCGCGGCGGCTTTGCGGAAGAGTGCGTGGTGGCGGCCGATCGCATCACGCCCTTGCCCGAAGCAATGGACTTCGAAGCTGGCTCGGCGCTGATGCTCACCTACTGCACTTCCATGCACGCGCTCCGCGACGTCGCGGCGTTGACGACCGGCGAGACGCTGGTGGTCCTGGGCGCTGCCGGCGGCGTTGGCACCTCGGCCATCGAGATTGGAAAGGCCATTGGCGCGCGCGTCATCGCGGCCGCCTCCAGCGCGGAGAAGCTCGACTTCTGCCGCAAGCTCGGCGCCGACGAGACCATCGATTACTCATCGACTGACTTGCGCCAGCGCATCAATGAGCTGACCGGCGGGAAGGGCGCGGACGTGGTCTATGATCCGGTGGGCGGCGATTACAGCGAAGCGGCCTTGAGAGCGACGGCCTGGCGCGGCCGATTCCTGGTGATTGGTTTTGCCTCGGGCGCCATTCCAGCCATCAAGCTGAATCTCGCGCTCTTGAAAGAGCGGCAGATCTTGGGCGTCTATTGGGGCGATTGGACCGCGCGCGACCCGGCCGGCCAGCGGCGCAACGTCGAGCAGTTGGGAAAGTGGTTCGCGGAGAAGAAGATCAAGCCGGCGGTGAGCGAGCGCATCTCTCTGCAGGACGCGCCCGCCGCCATGCAGCGCATCGTCCAGCGAAAGGTGATGGGCAAGATCGTCGTCGTGCCATGAAGAAGAAGCTCGCTGTTACGGCCGGGGCTCTCGTCGTGCTGCTGGCGGCCGCGGCCCTCGTCGAGCTGACCATCGAAGCCCGCGAGACGCCGCCGCAAGCTGCGTTCGTTCAAATAGGCAATGCGAAGGTTCGCTATCAATTGCTCGGGCAGGACAAGCCTGGAGCGCCGGTCGTCTTCATCAACGGCATCGGCGCCAGCCTGGAGCAGTGGGGCAGCTTGCAGACCGCGGTGGCGGCCTTTTCGCCGGCCATCGCCTACGACCGCGGCGGCGCTGGCTTCAGCAGCGGCGTCACCGGCTTCGACGCGCAAGCGCAGGCCGGCGAGCTCAACGGATTGCTGGACGCGCTGCAGATCCATCGCCCCGTCGTGCTGGTCGGCTATTCATTTTCCGCCTCCATTGCCCGCATCTTCGCGGCGCGCCATCCCGATCGCACCGCGGGCCTGGTCCTGGCCGTGCCGTATATGGCGGCAATCGAGCGAGACCCAACCACGACGCACGGCCCCTTCCGCCGCTACTGGCGCTGGCTGCTGCACGAGAACTTCGTGACGCTCTTCGGGCTGCGCCGCCTCTCGAACGCGCTGCACGCGGTCCCGATCTCGGAGACGCAGCGGGTTCTGCAGCGCTTTTCGCATTGGCTGGCGGTGGACCGCGAGTGGTCGAACATTCGCCAAAGCCAATACGAGATGGAAGCCACTCCCGAGCCGGACGTGCCGCCGGTCATCATCATCACCTCGCCCATGACCGGCCTCGTCCACGGCCCGCCCATGATGAAGCTCTACCGCGACTTCGAGCGCCGCTCGCGCAAGGGCGAGGTGCGCATCCTCGACCGCCTGGACCACGAAAAGGCTTTGAACAATCCGCAATCGTTAGCCGCGCTGACCGCCGCCATCCGCGACCTGGTCCAGTGACTTGAACTTCTGCTCGAGCAAGTTGGCGAGCAGAAGCAGGCAGGCGCCGATGACCGAGAACGCCAGGATGAAGAGCTGCCGGTGGCGCAGCGCGGCTTCGATGCGCGTCGACTCCTCCTGCAGCGCTCCCAGGCCGAGCTGTAACTTCGCGACGCGGTCCTGCGCCTGATCGAGGATTTGCCGCTCGAAGGCCTTCACCGCGAGGAACGCTTTGTACTCCTGCGAGGCCCGCGCGGCGTCGCTCAGCTTCTCGTATTCATCGTAAGTCTTTCGAAAGTCGAGCAGGTGCGCGATGGCCAGGGCGCCGATGAGGTTGCGCACCGGCTCGGCGCGGTCCAGCACGTTGCCTTGATAGATGAGCTTGACCAGATCCTTGCGCGAGGTGTCTTGCAAGCCCAGCACGTAGATCAAATCGCCCTGCTGGTTGGCGATGAAATAGGCATTGGCCAGCGCGCCGAACTTGTCGATGTCGCGGACGGCGCCGTTCTTCGCGTCGGCCAACTGCTTCGCCTGCTTGCTCAAGTCCTCCACCAAGAGGAACGAGCCGAGCGTGCCGGCGACGCTGGAGGTGAAGCCGAGGACGATGATGGCCGAGCGGATGTTGCGCGCGAAGAGGCTCATTGGTGCTCACGGGTGAAGCGGGCGGAGATGGGCAGGTGATCGGAGGGCATGATCGCTGACGGCAGCGGCGTCTCGCCGTCGATGGGCATGACTGGCAGCGGCTCTGTGCGCAGGCCCGGGCCGCACCAGAGGTAGTCGATGCGCTTGGCCTGGCCATTTGGATTCGCGGTCGGCGCATGCGCCCCGGCGTCGGTGAAGCCGGCCTGCTCGAACATGGCGTACACCTCGTCGCCAGGCTCGAAGTTGAAGTCGCCACAGACGATATCGGGCTTCTCCGCGATGAGTTGCCTGGCCTCCCGCACCGCCCAGCGATCGTTCGCAGCCGTCCCTGGCTTGTCCCAGCGCAGGTGCGTGCTGGCGATGGTCAGGCCGGCGATGGTGGCCAGCAGCGCGACGTGGCCGGAGCCGGCGCGATCGGGCGCGCCGTCGTCGTAGTGGAGGGCGCGGATGTTTTCCGCAGTGAGCTTGGAGACGATGGCGCTGCCGTCGGGACGTCCATGCTTCTGCGCGAAATGCACCGTGAGCTGCCGCGCGCGCAAAGCCTCGACCAGGGCGGGCTCGGCTTCTTGCAGACAAACGACCTCGGCTTCGAAGCCAATGACCTTCTCGACGATGGCCTGGGTCCGCGCGCCTTTGACGAGCAGCGCGGGGTCCACGCGCCGATAGTATTCCGGCCGTAGGTAAGCATCCGCGAGGACATTCCAGGAGACGACGATCACTACAGGCCGGGGCCCGCGCCGAGGCCGCGGCCGCCGTCGATGATCTGCAGCTGGCCGGTGATCTTGGCGGCTTTCAAGAGCGCGACGATGCAGTCCGCCACGTCCTCCGGCAGCAGCGTGGCGCCGAGCACGCTATTGGCGCGGTAGTTGTCGCGCGCCTTCTCATAGGCCGCGCCCAGGCCGGTCTTGAGCCAATTGGTCTCGATGAACCCGGGCAGCACCGCGTTGACGCGAATCTCCGGGCCCAGGTTCTTGGCCATAGCAATGGTCAGGCTGTTCAAGGCGCCTTTGGAGGCCGCGTACGCCATCGACGAGCCGATGCCCTGCGTGCTGGAGATGGACGAGACGTTGACCACCGCTCCCCGCGCCTCGCGCAGCGCCGGCAGGCAGGCGCGGACCATCTGATAGGCGGCGATGACGTTGACGGCATAGATGCGCTGGAAGTCCTCGGCGTTCAAAGCGTCGAGATCGCGCATCGAAGCGAATTTGGTGGTGCCGGCGTTGTTCACGAGGCCATCGAGCCGGCCCCACTTCGACAGCGCGGCGGCCGCCAACGCCTTGCAGTCGGCGTCGCTGGAGACGTCGGCGCGGACGGCCAGCGCATCTCCGCCGGCCTTGATGCACGCTTGCGCCGCTTCTTCAGCGGCGGCGGCGCTCTTGCTGTAGTTGATGGCGACCGCGCTGCCTTCGCGCGCCAGAGCCAACGCGGTAGCGGCGCCGACACCGCTCGACGACCCCGTGACGATGTAAGCCTTCATCCAACGACCGTACCAGCGTCTGCTAAGGTTGTCTCGATGAGCAAGTTCCCACAGGCTGACGCGCGCCTCGCGGAGATAGACGCCGAGTATTGGAAGATCAAATACCCGAGCTTGCTCGTCCACGAAGCGCGCGCCACGGCGGGCCGCACGGGCGACAGCGAGATGGTGTACGGCACCACGCCCGGCGAGGCCACGCTCGAGCTGCTCGACTTCGCCCAGGCCAAAACGGACGACATCTTCTACGACCTGGGCTGCGGGCTGGGCGTGCCCACCATCGTCGCCTCGCTGGTGTGCAAACGAGCGACGGGCATCGAGCTGCTGCCGGAGATCGCGGCGCAAGCGCGGGCCGTCGCCGAGGCGCTGAAGCTCGAGAACGCGACGTTCCTGGTAGGCGATCTCAAGTCGGCGGAGGTGAGCGACGGCACCATCATCTATTGCTATTCGACCTGCCTGCGCGAGGAGTCGCGGGTGGCGCTGGGCGAGCGGGTGGCGCTCTGCAAGCGTGGCACGCGCATCTTGACGGTGACGCACGGGCTGACGAACGAGGCGCTCGAGTTGGACGAGCGGCGCGAGATCGGCTGGGAAGGCCGCACGCGCAGCGTCTATCTGTACGTCCGGCGGTAGGACTTTTACGTCCGCCCCAGAAAGAGCGCGGCTTCGAAGGCGGCCACGCTCTCCGACGGAACGCGCGAGCCGACGCGCGCCACCAGGAAGTTGCTCAGCGAGTAGCTCACCTCCGGCTCATCGGTCTGGTACTTGCCGAAGCCCGCGTTGGCGAAGAGCCTCAGCAACCGCGCGCGGCATTCGCTCACCGAGAGCCCGCGGCCTTCGTTGTCCCAATGCCAGCAGAGTCCTTCGCCGATGAGGATCTGCTCGTCCAGGCGGCCGCCCGCGACCTGCGCGGCCAGAAGCTCGCGGGCGACGCCGGTTGCGCGGCAGGAGCGCGCCACCTCGATGGCGCCCAACTCACGCGCGCACGGCACGCGCTGCCACCTCCGCTCGATGAGACCTCCGCCGAATGCGATGGGCAGGAAGGAGAGGTCTGCCGTGTAGCCGACCAGTACGGACCCTTCCAGCGCGGCGAAGACCACCGCGTCCAGCTCGAGGATGCGGAGCAGCATCTCGCGCAGCTCCGCGCTGCGGGTGACGGCGCAGAAGCCCTTTGCGATGTCGACGCGCGACACATCTTCCAAACGCTCGACACGAACCGTCATGCCCGGAAAGCCTAACGCCGAAGCCTGGAGCACGGTTGCAGGACGGTCCTGCATTTCTGCAGGATGGGGCGGAGGAGAATACGACCATGCTGGATTGGAACGAGCTGCGCTTCTTTCTCGCCGTCTGCCGCGATGGCTCGTTCGCCGCGGCGGCAAGGAAATTGAAGGTGGACGAGACGACGGTGGCGAGACGGATTGCGCGGCTGGAGGCCTCGCTGGGAGCGCGCCTCTTCGGCCGCACGCCCGACGGCCTCGCGCCCACGCCGGCCGGCGAATCGGTGCGCGCCTCAGCGGAGGAGATGGAGCGCTCCGCCATCGAGCTCACGCGCCGCGCGATGGGCGCCGACGGCAAGCTGGCCGGCCGTGTGCGCATCGCCGCGCCCGAGCTCCTGGGCATCCACTTCGTGCTGCCGGCGCTCTTGCCGCTGCGCCAGAAGCATCCGGACATCGTCATCGAGTTCCTGCCGGGAATGGCGCGGCTGGACATCGCGCGGGCCGAAGCGGACATCGGCATTCGCACCATCCGCCCGGCGGAGGCGGACCTGGTCTGCAGGCGCATCGGCGGCCTGGCGATGGCCGGCTACGTCCGCAAAGGCGGTCCGCTGGACGCGGTGGTGAGCTTCAGCGACGCCTTCCGGCCGCCGATCCGCTCCGCCCAGGAGTTTCTTCCCCAGGCCAAGGTGGCGCTGCGGACCAACAGCACCGGCGCTGTGTTGCAAGCGGTCAGGCTGGGCATGGGCGTGGGCGACGTTCCCTGCTTCATCGGCGACGCCGACCCGGCGCTGTCGCGCGCGTTTCCGCAGGCCGCGCCGGAAGCGATGGAGCTGTACCTGGTGGCGCACGCCGACGTGCATCGAACCGGCCGGGTGCGGACGGTGCTGCGCGCGCTCGCCGAGGCGTTCGAGAAGTCTTCGAAGTCATTGATGGGAAAGGTAAAGCGATGATTGGTTTCATTGGTTTGGGAGTGATGGGTCAGCCCATGGCGGCGAATCTGCTGCGCGCCGGAACGCCGCTGCTGGTCTGGAGCCGCTCGAGCGCGCTGGAGGGCGCCGAATGCACCGGCAGCGCGGCAGAGGTGTTCCGGCGCACGCGCATCGTCATCCTCATGCTGGCCAACGGCGAGGCCATCGACGCGGTTCTGGGGCGAGGCACGCCGGCGTTCGCGGCCAACGTCGCGGGCCACGTCATCGTCCATATGGGAACGACTTCACCCGACTACTCGCGCGGCCTCGAAGCTGCCATTCGCGCCGCGGGCGGGAGCTATGTGGAGGCGCCCGTCTCCGGCTCGCGCAAGCCTGCCGAAGCCGGCCAGCTGGTGGCCATGCTCGCCGGCGATCCGGCGGCCGTCGAAGAGGTGCGCCCGCTTTTGAAGCCCATGTGCCACGAATCGTTCGTCTGCGGCCCGGTGCCCTCCGCGCTCTTGATGAAGCTGTCGGTCAATCTCTTCCTCATCACCATGGTCACCGGCCTCGCGGAAGCCTTTCACTTCGCGCAGCGCCACGGGCTCGATCTGCAGCAGTTCCTCGCCGTGCTCGACAAAGGCCCCATGGCCAGCGCCGTCTCGCGAGTCAAAGCGGTCAAGCTCGCGGCGGGCGACTTCGCCGTGCAAGCCTCGATCATCAACGTCTTGGACAACAACCGGCTGGTGGCCGAGGCCGCTCGCGCTGCCGGCCTGGCCTCGCCGCTGCTCGACGTCTGCCATGCGCTCTACGGCGAGACCGTCGCGCTGGGCCACGGCCAGGCAGACATGGCGGCCGTCGTCCGGGCCATCGAGGT
>DATBAA010000729.1:0-4167 GCA_036271755.1 Myxococcales bacterium
TGGGCGGGCTGTTGTCGCGCAGCGGCGCGCGCGCTCCGAGCGCCGCCGCCTCGACCCCGGGCTCGGCGCGCAGCCGCTCCAGCAGACGGCGCGAGAACTCCTGAATCTTTTCGGTCGTCGAGTAGTGCGTGAAGTTCAAATCGAGCCGCGCGGTGAGGACGTTCTCCGCGTTGTAGCCTGCGTTCACCTCTTGCAGCTTGAGCAGGCTGCGCAGCATCAGACCCGCGCCGACCAGCAGCGAAAACGAGACCGCCACCTGCGCCACGATCAGCCCGCTGCGCGCGCGGAGTCGGGACCGATTGGCCGAAGCTCCGGCGCCCTCCTTCAAAGCAGCGGAAAGATTTGCGCGCGACGGCAATGCGGGCAGACAGCCGAGAAGGACTCCGGTGCCCAAGGAGAGGCCGAGCGCGAAGAGCAGCACGCGAGAATCCATATGGATCTCCGCGGCCCGCGTGGAGAAGCGCGCGGCAAACGCCGCCAGCGCATCCAGGCCCCAGGCAGCAACGACGAGGCCCGCGGCTCCGCCAATCAAAGCCAGGAGCAGCCCTTCGATCAAGAGCTGCTGGAAGAGCCGCAGCCGCGATGCGCCCAGCGCCGTGCGGACGGCCATCTCGCGCTCGCGCCGGACCAGCCGCGCCAGCGTGAGGTTGGCCACGTTGGAGCAGACGATGATCAAGAGAAAGACCGCCGCGGCGAGCAGCACCAGCAGCGTCGGACGGGCATCGCGCGACAGCTCGTCGCGCAAGAGCGCGGTGCCGGCGCGCAGCGCGCTCTGCGACGGATAGTCTTCCGCGTGCTCCTTGTGCCAGCCGAGAATGACCGCTTCCAGGTCGGCCTTGGCACCGGCGAGGTGGACGCCGGGACGCATGCGGCCGTAGACGCTGAGGCCTCGCGCCGCGCGGTGGTGCGCCCAGTGGCCGTTGCGGAACGGGCACGCCACGGTGGGCATGTAGACGTCGTTCTCGGCCGGATGCTGCGGAATGGGCGGCAGGACTCCGACGACCCTGTGCACCTTGTCGTTCATGGTGAACGTGCGGCCCACGACGCCAGGGTCACCGCGATAGACGCGCTTCCAATAGTCGTAGCTCAGCACCAGGACAGGCTCGGCGCCCTGGGCCTCGTCTTCGGGCGTGAACATGCGGCCCAAGAGCGGCTTCACCCCGAACGCGTCGAAGAAGTTCCAGGAGACGACGCCGGTGGCCACGCGCTGCGCCTCGCCGCCGCCCAGGAGCGTGAACTGCATGCCGTGATATTCGACCACCGCGTCCAACGAATGGTTCTGCGCGCGAAGCTCTTCGACTTCGGGAGGCGAGAAGCCGGCGTTCTCGCTGTCCGCCGAAGGCTGCATGACGCGCACCAGCCGCTCGCCGTTCGAGTAGGGCAGCGGCTTCAAGAGCACCGCGTCGACCACGCTGAAGATGGCGGTCGTCGCGCCGATGCCGAGAGCCAGCGTCAGCACGATGGCAAAGGTGAAGCCCCGGCTCGCGGCCAGGGAACGCACGCCGCCGCGCACGTCGCGCAAGATCGAAGCAAACAGGCGCGAATTGCCCCGCTCGCCCGGCCGCTCCAGCCACTCCTCGAACGAAGCCGGAGCGGTCCCCAGGCGTTCGCACAGGCCGTTCCACAAGAGATCGGCGGCGGCCCGCGCCGAGAAGCCCGGGCCGTAGACGTCGCGGCAGGTGGCGAGCAAGTCCGCGCCGTGGCGATCGCGAAACTGCTTCGGGTACGCGCGCAGGAAAAGTTTCAGCATGGTCAGGTCGCCAGCAGATCGCCGATGACGAGCGACAAGAGCTTCGCTTCCGCCTGCGCGGTCTTCCGGCCCAGCGGGGTGATTCGATAGTCCGTGCGCCGGTCATCGCCCGACGCTTTGAGGACCTCGATGAGACCCCGCTCGAGCATCCGGTCGAGCACGCGATAGAGGTTGCCCGGCCGGATCTGGATGCGCCCGGCCGACCGCGCCGCCACCTCTTGAACGATGCCGTACCCGTGCAGCGGCCCGCCGCGCAGCACCGCCAGCACGAACAGCTCGGCAGGCTTGAGCGGCACTGTGCTCGAATCGAGTATGCTCATAACGAGCATAGTAGCCGACCGCGGGCGGCCGCGCAACTAGCGGCTGCTGAGGGGCTGGTAGTAGTGCGTTCCGTGTTTGATTGAATTGATGGCGCGGACCAGCTCGGCGAAGTCCTGCTCGTTCTCGACGAAGTCGATGTCGCTGGTGTTGATGACGAGCAGCGGCGTCTCGTCGTAGCGGTGGAAGAAGTCGTTGTAGGTGCGCGACAGCTCGCTCAGATAGTCCGCGTCGAACTTGCGCTCGAAGTCGCGGCCGCGCTTCTTGATCCGGGACAGCAGCACGTCCTGGCGCGCTTGCAGGTAGATGACCAGGTCGGGCTTCATCACCCGCGGCCCCAGCGTCTCGTAGATGCGCTCGTACAAGGACAGCTCGTTCGGGTCCAGCGTGATGCTGGCGAAGATGCGGTCCTTGGCGAAGAGGTAGTCGCTGATGGTGACCTGCGAGAAGAGGTCCTGCTGGAAGAGCTCCTGCTGCTGCTTGAAGCGGGACAAGAGGAAGAAGAGCTGGGTCTGGAAGGCGAACTTGTTGCGGTCCTGGTAGAAGTTGGCCAGGAACGGGTTCTCCTCGACGATCTCGAACACCGTCCGCGCCCCGTAGCGCCTGGCAAGCTCCCGCGTGAGCGTCGTCTTGCCGACGCCGATGGGCCCTTCGACCACGATGTAGCGATGCCGCTGTGCCTCCACTGCTCGCGAAACAAGCACAGTTGGCGGCCGGTTTCAGCATTGACATTTCCTCGTCTTTCGGTTTGCGGCAAAGGCCCTGGACGTGCATGTTCGGGGCACCTATGAGCAGCCACCGCATCGACAACCCGTACACCGGCGAGACCGTCGCCGAGCGCAAGTACCTCGACGACAGCGAAGTGGAAGGCCTCGTCACCCGCGCCTTTCGCGCGCACAAGGCCTGGACGAAGACGCTGCTGCCCGACCGGATCGCGCTCTGCGAGCGCTTCTGCCAGGAGATCGAGAAGGACGCGGAGCGCATCGCGAGAGAGATCACGCAGCAGATGGGCAAGCCGCTGGGGCAGGCGCGCGGCGAAGTGAAGACCATGCTGATGCGCGCGCGGACCATGATGTCGTTGGCCGCCGAGGCGCTGCGCGACGAGCCGCTGCCGCCCTTGCCGGGCTTCACGCGCTTCGTGCGGCACGAGCCGGTGGGGGTGGTGCTGGCCATCGGCGCTTGGAACTATCCGCTCTTGATCACCGTCAACGTGGTGGTGCCGGCGGTGCTGGCGGGCAACGCGGTGATCATCAAGCAGGCCAACCGCACCGCGCTCTGCGGAGAAGCCTTTGCGCGAGCGTTCGAAAAAGCCGGCGCGCCCGAGGGGCTGGTGATGGCCATCGACGCCTCGCACGAGACGACGGCGAAGATCATCGCGCGGCCCGAAGTGGGCTTCGTCAGCTTCACCGGGTCCGTCCGCGGCGGCCACGAGGTGTACCGCGAGGGAGCCAGGCGCTTCGTCGACGTGGGCCTCGAGCTGGGCGGCAAGGACCCGGCGTATGTCGCGCCCGACGCGGATCTGGATCACGCCATCGCCAACGTCGTCGACGGCGCGTTCTACAACGCCGGCCAGAGCTGCTGCGGCATCGAGCGCATCTACGTGCACCAGTCGGTCTACGACAAGTTCGTGGAGGGCGCGCTGGCAGAGGTCCGCAAGTACGCGCTAGGCGACCCGCTGCAGGCCGCCACCTCGATGGGGCCCATGGCGCAGCCGGAGGCGCCGGCCAAGCTGCAGGCGCAGATCGAAGACGCCAAGGCCAAGGGCGGCCGCGTCCTCACGGGCGGCAAGGCCGTGCGCGACGCCGCCGGCCAGGGACGCTTCTTCGACCCCGCGCTGGTGGCCGACGCCAACCACTCGATGCACGGCCTGATGGTGGAAGAGAGCTTCGGCCCGGTGGTCGGCGTGCAGAAGGTCGCCGACGACGACGAGGCGGTGAAATTGATGAACGACAGCCCCTATGGCCTGACCGCGGCCATCTGGACGCGCGACCAGGAGCGCGCCTTCCGGGTGGGCTCGCAGATCGAGACGGGCACCTTCTTCATGAACCGCTGCGACTACCTGGACCCGATGCTCCCCTGGACAGGCGTCAAGGACACCG
>DATBAA010000730.1:0-7218 GCA_036271755.1 Myxococcales bacterium
GCCGCCTTTTCTTGCGGCCCTTCGCGCGCCGCGGCCGAGGGCGCGACCACCACCGCCCGCTGCAGCGCGAGCTTGTGACCTTCGGCGGCGCCCCAGGTCACCAGCGCGCTCAGCAGCGCGACCACGAACGAGACGATGGCCCAGGCGCCCAACGCGCGCCGGCCGCCGAAGACCCGCAAGCCCGAGAGCGTCCAGGCCGTGGCCCAGGAGACGAGAAAGAGAATGGCCGCCGCGCTTCCCGGCAGCGGCGCGAGCAGGCGGGAGACGGTCTCGGTGCCGCCCTCGTCGCTCTCGCCTTCGAGCTTGTCGACGTTGCCCCGCCGCAGCTCGGTCAGGTCGGCGCGGGCGTCGTCGTCGCCCGCGTCCAGGAAGAGCGCGCGCTCGAAGTGCAGCGCCGCGAGGCCGCGCTTGCCCTGGCGCAGATAGGCCGCGCCCAGGTTGGTCTCCAGCGTGGCCGAGGCCACTCCTTCCGAGACCAGCGCTTCGTACGACGAGGTCGCGCGCTGCACGTCGCCCGACAGGTACGCGGCGTTGGCGTCGGAGAAGAGCTGCGCCTGCGCGATGAGCAGAAGGGCGATCATGCGCGGTCGAGCTCGCTCAAGATGGTCTCGGCGCGGCCCAGCATGGCCTCGCGCGCGGTGGCGGCCTCGGAGCCGCGCGAGAAGCGGGCGCGGTCGCAGTCGTCGAGAATCCGCGTCAGCCGCCGCGACAGCTCCTCAGGGTGGCCGCGGGCGATCAGCGCCGCCGACAGCTCCTCGCGCGTCAGCCCGGCCGCCGCGACGTTCTGCTTGTCGGCGAGATACCCGGTCAGCGACCGCGCGACCTCTGCGTAGAACGCCGCGGCGTCACCTTTCGCGAGCAAGGCCTTGGCACCCAGCAGCCGCTTCGACGCAGCCGAGCGCGCCAGGCGCACGCGCTTCTCGTTCGGATCGATCCGCAGCATCTGCCGCGCCTTCGAGAAGCCAAACGCGAGCAAGAGCCCCATCGGCGGCAGCGCCAGCAGCGGAAAGAACCAGGGCCGCGACCAGGGCGGCGTCCAGAGCGACGCGCTGCCCAGGTGCAGCCGGATGGGCCGCACCCCGCCGCCCGACAAGAGGTTCTGCGCCAGCGGCGTGGCCATGGCCGTCCCGGGTGCGGCCGGCGCGACGCGCAGCTCCAGCGCCTCGGTGTGCAGCGTCCGGTACTGCTTGAGCACCGGGTCGAAGATGTCCATGGCCAGCGCGGGAATGGCGATGACGCCCGTCCGCTCGGGCACGAGCAGCTGCTCGACGGTGCGGGTGCCGTTCACCTGGCCCTTCTCGACCGTCTCCTTGTCCGCGGTGGTGGCATCGTACGCGCGCAGGCCCTGGATGGCCGGCACCTTCGGCAGCCGCAGATCGCGCACGTTGCCGCGGCCGGTGGCCAAAAGCCGCAGCGTCACCGGCGCGCCCACCGCCACGTCGATGGGCTGGGCGGTGGCGGTCAGCTGCCACTGGCCGACGTTGCCCGGGTCGAACGCGGCGGGCTTCCCCGGCGGCAGCGGCTGCACGTCCAGGTTGACCGGCTGCGAGGCGCGCTTGACGCTCCCGCGCGGGAAGAGCACGCCGAAGCCGGTGAGCACGCCCACCTCCGCCGGCTCGATGGCCACCTTGCCGGCCCGCAGCGGAAAGAGCGCGCGCTTGCGCAGCAAGTACGAATGGTACGGAACGCCGTCGATGATCTTCGACTCCGCCACCAGCTGCTGCGGCGCCTCGATCTCCTCGGTCCAGAAGTTGTCGAGCCGCGGCTGCTGCAGCTTCTCGATGCCGCCCGGCTGGCCGCGCGCGAGCAGGTAGAGCGAATAGGTGACCTGCTGGCCGACAAAAGGGCGCTCGTTGTCCACCGACGCCAGCAGGATGAGATCGCGCTGCCCCGGGTGGACGTCGCCGAAGGGGTCCATCGCGTTCGGGTCGCCGAAGCCGACGAAAGGATTCTGCTGCTGCGGTTGCCGCTGCCTGCGCGCCGACGCGGACGGCTGCTGCCCCACCGGCAGCACCTTTATCTTGATGGGCTGCGTCTGGTAGGCGCGCCCGTTGTAGTCGAGCCTGGCGGGCTCGATGGTGGCGTCTCCCTGCCGCTTGGGCGTGAGCGCCAGCGAGGTCACCACCGTCCGCTTGAAGGACGGCGCGCCGTTCATGAACTGGAAGCTCACCTGCTCGGACGAGGAGGTGTTCACCACGTCGAACGACCCGAACGCCGGCAGCTGCAGGTGCCCCGGATCGCCCTTGCTGTTGTAGGTGGCGGTGATCTGCATGGTCAGCGTGCCGTCGAGCTCGACCTCGTTCGAGTCGACGCTCGCGGACAGGTCGACCTCCGCCGCCAGCGCGGGCATCGACGCGAGCAGGGCCACCGCGAACGCGCTACCAATCCTTTTCAGACTCACTCCGCCGCGCATTGTTGCGCTTGTCCTTCGCGAACCGCCACGTCTGCAAGTTCTTCTCGCTCGCGCGCAGGGCGTCCAAGAGACGTTCGGCCTCGCTGCGGTCCACCGGCTTCTCGTCGGCCTGCGCCTGCTGCTGTTTTTTCTCGTCCTGCTTCTGCTCGTTGGGCTTCTGCTGCGCCTCCTGCTGCTTCTTCTGCTCGTCGTTGCCTTGCTGCTGGTCCTTCTTCTTCTGGTCCTTGTCCTCGCCGCCCTTGGACTGCTGCTCCTGGTCTTTCTTCTCCTGCTGCTGCTTTTTGTCCTTCTCCTGCTGCTGTTGCGGCTGCTTCTGCTTGCGCTCCTCCTGGGTCTTCAAGAGCAGCTCCAGGTTCACCTTGGCGTCTTCGTCTTCCGGGTCGAGCGCGAGCGCGCTGCCGTAGGACTTCATCGCCTCCTCGGGCTTGCCCATGGCCTCCTGCGAGACGCCCAATTGATAGGCCGCCTTGGACTTGAGCGAGGCATCGCCGTGCTGCAGCGCCTGCAGCGCTTCGCTCGCCGCTTCGGGAGCTTTCGACGGGTCCGACTTCACCAGCGCGGTCGAGCGGTCGTAGGCCAGCTCGGGCGAATCGGCCAGGGTCTTGCGGGCCGTCTCGTACAAGTTGAGCGCCGCGTCGGGCCGGCCTTCGGCGGCGAGCGCGTTGCCCTCGTCGACGTTGGGGTCGCCCTTCTCGTACAAGCGGCGCCAGGTGCGGGACACGCTGCTGCGCAGCTTGTCGAAGACGCTCGTCTCGCGCGGCTTCGCCACCATCACCACGCGATCCTGCGCGGCCGCGGCTTGCGGCTCTGCAGCAGCGAGGAGGATTGCCAGGAGAATCACGCCAGCCTCCTGCGTCCCAACGGACCGTCGCCCAGCATCGCGCCCAGGGCCAGCAGCGCGAAGGCGGGCCAGGCAAACCAAGGGTACTTGTCGTCGTACTGCACGGAGAGCCGGCTCTCCAGCTCGCCCTTCTGCAGCTTGTCCAACTCCGGCATCACCTCGAGCACGCCCAGATCCGCGCCGCTGCCGCGCAGCACGAGACCGCCGCCGTGCGAGGCCAGCTCGCGCAAGCCGGAGACATCCGTCCGCGAGAGCACCGTCTTGCCCTCCTTGTCCTTCTTGTAGCCCGTCACGTTGTTGTCTTTGTCGACGATGGGAATGGGCTCGCCGGTCTCGCTCCCCACCGCCACCGCGTAGACGCGAATGCCGGCCTCGCCCAGGTCGCTCGCGGCCTTCAGGGCATCGCCCTCCTGGTCCTCGCCGTCGGTGATGAGCAGCACCGCCTTGGCCGCCGAGCCGCGCCCGCCGCCCTCCAGCACGCGCTTCGATTCGAGCAATGCGCTGGAGATGGCCGTCCCCTGCTGCGGCATCGCCGAAGGATCGACGGCGCGCAGGAAGAGCCGCGCGGCCGAGTAGTCGGTGGTGAGCGGGCACTGCACGAAGGCGTCGCCGGCGAAGACGATGAGGCCGACGCGATCGCCCTTGAGCCGGTCGAGCAGCGCGCTCACCTCGAGCTTGGCGCGCTCCAGCCGCGAGGGCTTCACGTCGCGCGCCAACATGCTGTTGGAAGCATCGAGCGCGATGACCAGATCGATGCCGCTGCGCTTCACCAGCTCGGTCCGTTCGCCGCACTGCGGGCCCGCCGCGGCGAAGAAGAGCAGGAAGAGCCCGACGCCCAGAAACGAGCCGCGCGCGATGCCCTGGCCGGCGCCGGCGCCGGGAAACACCTGCTGCAGCCGCGCGCCCAGAAGCTTGCGGACCCGCTCCTGGCGCCGCCACGCCGCGATCGCCGTCAGCGCTCCGAAGACGAGGCCCAGCGGCGAGAGCCAGAGCAGGAGCGGCGTCACGATGCGCAGGTGCATGCCCAGCAGCGTCGTCTGGATGCCAGTCATGGCGCGCCGTTCAGCCGCGAGCTGCGCAGCATGAGGCCCAAGAGGCCGAGGAGCGCAGCCGGCAGGAAGAAGCGCGCGTACCACTCGTCATAATGCGTGCCGCCGGTCGCTTCGTAGATCTTGCTCTTCTCCAGGCTGTCGAGCACCGCGCGCAGGCCGCGCTCCAGCTCCTCCTTGCCGGTGGCGGGGTAGTAGGCGCCGCCGGTGGTGGCCGCGATCTGCTGGAGAAGCTCCGGGTTCACGTCGATCTCCACCGGCTCGTAGGTGGTGCGGCCGAAGAGGTCCGTCCCCGTGGGGTAGGGCACACGGCCGCCCTTGCCGATGAGGATCGTATAGACCTTCACGCCCAGATCCTTGGCGATCTGCGCGGCCTGCAGCGGCGAGATATTGCCCTGGTTGTTGTCGCCATCCGTGATCAAGATGATGACCCTGCTCTTCGCGGTGGAGTCGCGCAGCCGGTTCACCGCCGTGGCCAGCGCGTTGCCGATGGCCGTGCCGTCGACGATGACGCCCGTGCGCACCTGCTCGAGCAGCTCTTCGAGGACCTTGTAGTCGAGCGTCAGCGGGCATTGCGTGTAGGCCTCACCGGCGAACACCACGAGGCCGATGCGGTCGTTCTGGCGGCTTTCGATGAAGTTCTTCAAGACCTCCTTCGCCACCGTGATGCGATCCTTGGGGCGGAAGTCGGCGGCGAGCATGCTGGTGGAGAGGTCGAAGGCCACCACGATGTCGATGCCCTCCACCGCCAGATCCTGCCGCCGCGAGCCGCGCAGCCTTGGTCCCGCGAGGCCGATGCTGGTGAGGACGAGCGCGGCGATGAGCAGCGCGCCCGGCAGCCACCAGAGCCGCGCCCAGAGCGACCGCGGCAGCCCGCGCACGTCTTGCGACGAGGGCAGCTGCAGCCGGGGCAAGCGTTGCTTCCGCAGCCGCAGCAGGAAGCCCGCGCCCGCGGCAGCGGCAAGCCCGGTGAGCGCCCACGGGTGCGCGAAGGAGAGGCCGTCGATGATCATGTCGCGGCCCCCTTCGCCACCATCGCCGCGGCTCCGGTCGTAGGGGTGGTCCGCAGCGGCCGCGTGTGGTGGATGATCGATTCGGCGCGCTCCACGCCGCGCAGGCACTCTTCGGTGGTGGGCTCGAGCTTGGCAAACTTCACCAGGTCTTCCCACTGCACCTCTTCGGCCAGCGCGGGGAGATCGAGGCCCATCAGGCGGCGCTGCTTCAGCTCTTCCACCAGCTCCTCGCTGGTGAGATCCAGGGCGTTGAACGCGAGCCTCGTGCCCAGGTAGCCGCGGACGATCTCCGAGAGCTGGAAGATGGCCGCCCGCCCCGCGCCGCGCGCCCACGGCTTCTCGACGCGCAGCCGCCGCAGCTCTTCGAGCGCCCGGTCGTCGTAGGGAACTTCGGGAACGACCTTGGCCGGCACGATCTTCGCGCGCTTGCGCCAGAAGTAGATGCCGACGATGGCGGCCGCGAGCAGCAGCAGGCCCGCGAGCACCGCCACCCAGAGAAAGCTGCGGATCATCACCTGCACGGGCGGCTTCGGGCCGTGGTGGGCCGCGTCGTCGGCGCCCTGGTTCTCGTGCTTCACCAGGCTCTTGAACTTGATGGGCCGGCCGCGCACCGTCAGCGATCGCTCGCCATCGGGGCCGGTGACGTGCAGCACCAGGTCGGGGATGCGCGGCTCGAGCGAGCCCAGGTCGACGAGCGTCAGCCCGAAGGTCGTCCGCGCCTTGCCCGGCAGCTCTTCGCGCGAGGTGGTGGGCGCGGGCGCGCCTTGGGGGACGGCCAGCGGCGCGGGGTCGAAGCCCGGCAGCGCGTAGACGTCGCGCGCGTCGTGCTCGACGGAGAGCTTCACGATGATGTGCTGGCCGAGCGTGATCTCCTCCGGCTCGACCTTCAGCTCGAGGCCCAGCGGGCTTGCCTCGGGCAACGCCGGCGCCACGCCCGCATCGGCATTGGCGGCCTTCGCGGCCGGCGCGGAGATGGGCACGACGACCGTGCCCGCGTCTCCCTGCAGCTCGGCTGCGAGCAGGATGGCCAGGAGCGCCGCGATCATGAATGCCGCCTGCGGATGCGCGCCCGGAAGAGCGCCGCCAGCGGGGCCACGTAGTCGTCGCCGGGAGAGACCTGCACAGCGTCGAGAGAGAGCCTGCGGAAGATCTTGTCGCGCTTCTCGACGCGCTCCTTCGAGCGCTCTTCGTACAGCCGGCGGGTGCGCGCGTCTCCCAGGTCCACCATCACAAGCTCGCCGGTCTCGGCGTCGGCCAGGGGCCAGAGGCCGCCCAAGAGCGGCAGCTTCTCCTCGATGGGATCGCTCACCACCACCGGCACCACGTCGTGCCGCCGCGAGAGCACCGCCAGCGCGCTCTCGTAGCCCCCGGCGAGAAAGTCGCTGACCACGAACACCACCGCCCGCCGCCGCTGCGCGGTGGTGAGGTGCCCCAGGGCGCCCGCCAGATTGGTGCCGCGGCCGCGCGGCTTGAAAGCCAGCGCCTCGGTGATGAGCCGCAGGCCGTGCTTCTTTCCCCTCCGCGGCGGCACGTAGCGCTCGATGCGGTCGGAGAAGAGCAGAAGCCCGGCGCGGTCGCCGTTCTCCAGCGCGGAGAAGATGAGGAGCGCGGCGATCTCGGCGGCCACCTCCGCCTTGGCCTGCGGCGAGAGCCCGGCATCTTGCGAGGCCGACCGATCGACGGCGATGAGCGCGGTCAGCTCGCGCTCCTCGGCGAACACCTTCACGAAGGGCTCGCCCATGCGGGCCGTCACGTTCCAGTCGATGGCGCGAATCTCGTCGCCCGGCTGGTAGGGCCGCACTTCCGAGAAGGCCATGCCGCGGCCCTTGAAGAGCGAATGGTAGCCGCCCGCCAGCGTGTCCTGGACCGCTCGGCGCGTGGTGATCTCGATGCGCCGGATCT
>DATBAA010000731.1:0-2046 GCA_036271755.1 Myxococcales bacterium
AGTGTAGAAGAGAGAGCTATGAACCGAGCCTTTGCAGGTCGATTGAAACGCCCGCTCGCGGGGGTGGCAGGCGTGCTGTCGCTTGCTCTTTGTTTCATGTTAGGGAGCGGTTGCGAGGCGTTCGGCGCGCGCGCCAAGGGCTCGCGGCTGGCGCGCATGCAGCGCTCTCCAGAGTGGCGCGGCGATCACTTCGTCAACCCGCAGCCGTTGCAGAACAATTTGTGGCAGTCGATCGCCGACGTCCGCTACACGAGCCCCGACGCGAGCCCGCGTTCGCCGCTGCCGGTGGCCAAGGTCGATCGTCAGACCTTCGTCGCTCAGCCGCGGAGCGGACTGCGCGTCACCTGGTTCGGGCACTCGTCGATCCTGGTGGAGATCGACGGGCATCGGGTGCTGACCGATCCCGTCTGGAGCGAGCGCGCGTCGCCGTACACCTGGATCGGGCCGCGCCGCTTCGCTCCTCCCGTGATTGCGCTGGCGGATCTCCCGCCCATAGACGTGGTGGTGATCTCGCACGATCACTACGACCACCTCGACATGCGGACCATCCAGGCGATGAAGGAGTGGAAGACGCTCTTCGTGGTGCCGCTCGGCGTGGGCGCGCACCTGGCTTCGTGGGGCATTCCCGAGGCGCGCATCATCGAGATGGAGTGGTGGGAAGCGCGCACCTTTGGCGGGCTGCAGCTCGTCTGCGTTCCGGCGCGGCATGCGTCGGGGCGGGCGGTCATCGACAACGACGACAAGCTCTGGGCCGGATATGCGCTGGTGACGTCCGGCCATCGCGTCTACTACTCGGGCGACACCGGGCTCTTTCCGGGAATGACGGAGATCGGCGCGCGCCTGGGGCCGTTCGATCTGACCATGATCGAAGCGGGGCAGTACGGGCGCGGCTGGCCCGACTGGCACCTGGGCCCCGAGCAGGCGGTGCAGGCGCATCAAATGGTGCGAGGCAAGTTGATGCTGCCGGTGCACTGGGCGATGTTCCAGCTGGCCTCGCACGCCTGGACAGAGCCGCTCGAGCGCGTGCTGACGGCGGCCCGGCCGCTGGGGATTGCCGTGCTGACGCCCAGAGTGGGGCAGAGCTTCGAGCCAACCGCGCCGCCTGCGTTCGAGAAGTGGTGGCCCGATCTGCCGCGGCACACGGCCGCCGAAGATCCCATCGTCGCCACCTGGGCGCGGAGCACCAAGCAGTGATAGCCGTCCCTGCCGTGAAGCTGGTGCATGCAGAGGCTTCGGTCGACGTCGCGGCGGCGCTCGCGGAGTTCGCGCGCGTCGGCTACGCGCGGCTTGGGCCGGCGCTGTCGTTGGAAGGTCAAACGCTGCTCGGACAGCGCTTGGAAGATTTGATGATGGCGCGTCTCGAGCTGCCCGGGCTCTTCTTCCAGAAGGACGCGGCCCGCTATGAAGAGCTGACCTTCGGGCAGGGCTTTCAAGGGCCGTCGCTCGAGTACCGCAAGGTGGAAAAGCTGGAGCGCGACGAGCTCTTTCGCGCCTGGATCGAGAACCCGCTCTTCGAGCAGATCGCGCGGGCGCACGTGGGCGGCGACGTCGCGTTGTATCGCGCGGTCGTCTTCACCAAGGCGGCGACGGGCGGCAGCGCGCTGCCCTGGCACCAGGACGGCGGCGACTTCTGGGGAGTGGACCGCCCGCCTTCGCTGCAGATCTGGACCGCTTTGGATGACGCGCCCGAGGAGTCCGGCTGCGTCGAGGTGGTTCCGGGCAGCCACCTGCGCGGGCTGGCGACGCCGAAGGGCGGCACCATTCCCGAGGCGCTGGTGGCCGCCGACCTGGCCGCCGGACGCGTGGTGAAGCTTCCCGCCAAGGCTGGCGAGTCGATGCTGATCCACAACTGGCTCTGGCACCGGTCTGGCGCGAACACCACCGGCCTGCGGCGCAGCGCGCTCTCCATCTGCTACATGAGCGCCGAGACGAAGTGCCTGCGCAAGCGACGCGCTCCCCGGCAGTTCGTCCGGTTATTCGAAGGCAAGTGAGTCGCCGCCTTGCAATCAGAACGCGCTCAGCCGGTCTTCCAAGTGTCGTCCGGGA
>DATBAA010000732.1:0-1863 GCA_036271755.1 Myxococcales bacterium
GTGAGATGGTTGAGCGTGTTCCAGGGCAGCACCTCCACCAGCACCGCGCCCAGCACGCCCGCGAGCAGCATCAGCGGCAGCGCCACCAGCAGCACGCGCAGCAGATTCTGCGGATAGCGCAGCAGGAACCAGCCCAGCGCGCGGAAGAAGCCTCGCGGCCGATCGTCCTTCGCGCCCTCCGCGAGCATGGGCGTTCCCAGCATTCCTTCCAGCTTCTGCAAGAAGCCCAGGCCGGGTAGCCGCGCGTCCACGGGCTGCGGCCGCGTCCAGCCGGGCCGCCCCGAGAGCCGCGCCAGCCAGGGCGCGATCACCAGCACGATGAAGAGGCTGGCGACGACTTTGACGATGGCCAGGTACCAGGGAAAGATCGCGAAGACGATGCCCAGGACGATGACGTTGAAGGTGGGCGAGGCGAAGAGCGCCGCCAGCGCGGTCTCGACGCGGCTGCCGCCCTTGAGCATGCCCTGCGCGATGGGCGCCGCGCAGTTGACGCAGACGCCCAGCGGCGCGCCGATGAACATGCCCTGGATGGCGCCCGCGAGCCTGCCCCCGCGCGAACGCCGCAAGAGCGGAACCAGCGTCAGCATGCCCGCCGCGAGCAAGAGCCCGAAGGTCATTCCCTGCCGGTTGGTGAGCGCCCACTCCACCGCGGTCCAGCCGATGTGCTTGACGATCTGCTCGGGCGGCGGCTCGGGAAAGAAGCGCTCGAAGCCCAGCGGGGTCGAGAGGGCCTCGTTCGGGTCGGCGCTGGCCTTGCCCTGCAGCGCGGGATAGCGCGAGCCCACCCAGAACAGGGCGCAGAGTCCGGCGATGACCAGGCCGGCGATGGGAATGCGGAAGTCGAATGGACGCCGGGCGATCGCGCCTTCGGGCATATGTTTCCGTTGTATGTCACTTCATATATGCGCGCTGATCTATCCTACCGTCGTGGAAATGACTGATTGCGCCATTTCTCCAAGGCCGCGCAAATGAAATGGAAGATTATCGCGGCGCTGGCGGGCCTTGGCGCCGCTGGCTTCGTCGCGCTGAAGCTGGCGCGGCCGGCGGCAAAACCCGCGCAGCCCCCGTTCGACATGAAGGCGAAGCTGGCGTCCATCGCCCAGGCGGAGGGCGTCTGGGACAACCAGTGGGACCGGCCCAAGGAGAAGATCGAAGAGCTGAAGCGCAAGCTGCAGGAGGAGAAAACCAGCGTCGGCCGCTTCCGCCTCCGGCGCGAGATCGCGCGGCACCAGCTCTACGACGGCGCCAACGACGCGGCCATCGCGGAGCTGCGCGCGATCTCCGCTGACTACCAAAGCATCATGCCGCCGCCGGTGGCCCGATCGGTCAAGGCAGAGCTGGCCTTCGCCTGGTTCCGCCTCGGCGAGACCGAGAACTGCTCCATGCACCACAACGCCGAGTCGTGCCTGCTGCCCGTGCAAGGCAAAGGCGTTCATCAGATGCGGCGTGGCTCGACCGAGGCGGTGAAGCTGTACGGAGAGCTGCTCGATACGCCGGGCATCGACGCCGAAGACGCGCTCACCTGGAAGTGGCTCTTGAACCTGGGCTACATGACGCTCGGCGGGTACCCCGGCGAAGTTCCCAGGCAGTGGCTGATTCCGCCCGAGACCTTCAAGTCCGACTACGACATCGGCCGCTTCGAGGAGGTCGCTCAGGCTCGCGGCATCAGCGAGTTCGGCGCGGCGGGCGGCGTCATCGTCGAGGACTTCGACAACGACGGCCACCTGGACGTGCTCGTCTCGCACATGGGCATCGCCGATCAGCTCGAGTACTTCCACAACGACGGCAACGGCAGCTTCACCAACCGGACGAAGGAGGCGGGCCTGACCGGCATCGTGGGCGGCTTGAACATGTTCCAGGCCG
>DATBAA010000733.1:0-7466 GCA_036271755.1 Myxococcales bacterium
AGATCCAGTGGTCGGGAACGGACGGCAGCATGATGCGCACGTCCACCCCGCGCAGCACCGCCAGCTGCAGCGCGAAGACGATGGCCGAGTCGGGAACGAAATAGGGGCTGGTGATCCAGACGCGCTGCTTCGCCGACTGGATGGCGTGGACGAAGAAGAGCGTGCAGGTGCCCAGTCGATCGACCGGCCCGCTGGGCAGCACCAGCGCGGCCTGCGTGCCCGAAATCTCCGGCACCCAGGACAGATCGGGGACGTCGCCGGTGGACCAGTGCCAGTCGTCCACGAAGGAGAGCTGCACCGCGATCACCGCCGGTCCTTCCACCAGCACGTGCGTGTCGCGCCAATGGCCGAATCGGCGGCTGCGGCCCAGGTACTCGTCGCCGACGTTGTGGCCGCCCACGCAGGCCGAGCGCCCGTCGACGACGACGATCTTCCGGTGATTGCGAAAGTTGATTTGAAAGCGATTGCGGAAGTCGCGGCTGGTGAGGAACGGCCGCGCCTGCACGCCCGCCTCCCGCAGCTCGCGCAGATAGCGCCGCGGCAGAGAGTGCGAGCCGATCTCGTCGTAGAGGAAGTAGACGCGCACGCCCGTCAGCGCTTTGGCGACGAGCCGCTTCTGCAGCTCCCGGCCGATGAGATCGTCGTGAACGATGAAGAACTGCACCAGCACGTAGCTCTTCGCCGCGTCGATGGCCGCGAAGATGGCGTCGAAGGTCGCCTGGCCGTCCACCAGCAGCCGCGCGCGGTTGCCCGTCACGAACGGCATGTGCGCCAGCTGATCGAAGACGCCGTACAGCGCCGGATCGCCCGCCGGCACCGAAGCGGCGTCCAGGGTCTTGGCCGCGAGCGACTTGCGCAACGAGGCGATCTGCTCGCCCTCTTCACGCCGCGCGTTCACGTACCCCATGAAGCGGTCGCGCCCGAACACCCAATAGAGCGGCAGCGAAACATAAGGCAGGGTCACGAGACCAAACGCCCAGGCGATGGCGCCCTGGCTGGTGCGCGTCTTCAGGACCGCGTGCACCGCGGTGGCCATTCCCAGCGCGTGGAGAAGGAACGCCAGCGCGGCCAACGGATGCACGAGACCTCAGAGGGCAGTGATCTTCAGATTATCGAAATAGGTATCGTTGGACCAGCTGGAGAAGCCGAAGCGATCGTGGCCGCTGCCCGACAGCGGCGAAGGGTCCACCAGCTCGAGCATGGGCTTTCCGTCCATCTCCCAGCGGATGGTGCCGCCCTGCCTGGTCACGACCATATGGTACCAGTGACTCTTCTCCACCTTGGTGTCGGTGCGCTTGGCCACCAGCGGCGTCTCGCGCTGGTAGTAGGCGTGCGCGTCCAGCTTTTCCAGATCGCGCTTCGCGCCCCGGCGATTCAACGAGCCCAGCGCGGAGTCGAAGAAGCTCTCCGACCGGCTGGGCAAGGGCCGCGCGAAGGCCGCCAGCTGCGCGTGCAGCTCGTCTGGCGTCAGCGCGTGCTCGTCCAGCTTGGCGATGCGCGACTCTCGATTGTGCCAGCCGCCGAAGATGAAGACATAGCCGGTCGAGTGGTTGCGGCCGTCGCCGAACATCTCCCACTTCACGTCGCCGTCGGCGCCCTCGCTCTTCACGTCGAACTCGGCGCGGACGTCCGCCGGCAAGCGCGCCATCAGCCAGAGCGGGTTGTTGCCCACGCCCGGCGAATAGACCTGCCCGTCGACGATGCGCCAGAGCCCGCCGTTCGACCACCACTGATCGCCCAGCGTGGCGCGCTCGAACTTGTCCTCGTAGGGAATGGCCGTCTTCACCGGCCGGTCGCCGCGCACCACCCATTGGATGAACGGCAGCTGAATCACGATGATGACGGCCGCCAGCGGGACCAGCAGGCGGGGCGTAAGCCAAGGGTGCTTCAAGCTCAAGGCTCCTCCTGCGGATTCACCACCAGCTGCGCGAAGTCAGGCAGCTCCTTGCGCAGGTACTCCTTCAGCCGATCGGTCAGCCGCGCCTCCAGCTGCCGCGCGCGCTCGCGGGTGACGCCCCAGGTATCGCCAATCTGCTGCAGCGTCAGCTGCTCCTTGTCCTCCGCCGGGGCGATCCGGTTCTCGAAGAGGAACTTGTCCTTGTCGGCGGTGAGCGTCTTGCCGAAGGCGGCGAGCTTCTCCTTGAAGATGGTGCGCAGCTCCTCGTCGGCCAGCTGCTCGTCCACGGGCGCGCCGCCCTGCACCAGCCGGTCGCCCTGCGTCTGCCGCGACTCGCCTTCGCCGCCGCTGGCCGAGACGGGCGCGTCTATGGAGAACTCGTCGTTTCCCAGCCGTTGGTCCATCTCGCGCACTTCGTCCTCGCTCACGTCGAGGCGTTCGGCCAGCTGCTTGGGCGCGGCGTCGAAGCCCTGCGAGAGCAGCTTCTCCTGCTCCTTGCGCAGGTTGAAGAAGAGCTTGCGCTGCGCCTGCGTGGTCCCGAGCTTGACCATGCGCCAGTTGTCCATCAGGTAACGAAGGATGTAGGCGCGAATCCACCAGGCCGCGTACGACGAGAGCTTCACCCCGCGAAAGGGATCGTACTTCTGCACCGCGTGCATCAGTCCGACATTGCCCTCCTGCACCAGGTCCAAGAGGCTGAAGGCGGCGCGCCGGTACTCGTGGGCGATCTTCACCACCAGGCGCAGGTTGGCGGTGACGAGCTTGTAGGCGAGGTGCGGGTCACGCGTCTGGACGTACTTCGCGGCCAGGTCGTGCTCCTGTTCGCGGGTGAGCAGCGGATGGCGCGAGACCTCTGCCATGTAGCGCTGCAGCGCATCGGCGCGGGCCAGGTCCGGCTCGACCCGCGCAGGCAGCGTCTCGCCGCTCTCGGGATCGGCAGCTTCGGCCTCCAGGACTTCCGGCTCGATGACCTCGGGCTCGAGCACTGGCTCGATCGCTTCCGTGCTCTCGGATTCCTGCCCGCCTTCCACAGGGGGGCTGGCCTTCTTGGCCCTCTTGCCGGGCGCGCGGCGCGGAGGCTTTTGCTGGCTGCTGGCGGCTGGTGGCTGACCGCTGCTTTTCGGTGCTTTACGCCTGATAGCCATTGTACTTCCGGGAAGACGCGGTGCTATACAGGCAAACTTTTTTCGGTGCAACGCACATGAACGACTACGTTTCGACCACCAGCTTCGCGGAGCTGCCCCTCTCGGAAGAGCTGCGGCGGGGCATCGCGGACCGGGGGTACACGGCGCCAACGCCAGTGCAGGCAGCCGTCCTGGGCCCCATCCTTTCGGGCCGGGACGTCATCTGCCGCAGCAAGACCGGTACCGGCAAGACGGCCGCGTTCGGCATCCCCTTGCTCGAGCGCATCCCCGCCGGCACGCGCAAGGCTTCGGCTTTGGTGCTCTGCAACACGCGTGAGCTCGCGCTGCAGGTGGCCCAGGAGATCGAAGCCCTGGGCAAGCACAAGGACCTGCGCGTCGTCGCCATCTACGGCGGCGCCGGCATGGGCCAGCAGACCGACGCGCTGGAGGACGGCGCCGAAGTCATCGTCGGGACTCCCGGCCGCGTCTACGATCACATCCGCCGCGGCAACCTCAAGCTCGACAGCACCCGCATCGCCGTCCTGGACGAAGCGGACGAGATGTTGTCGGCCGGCTTCTACGAGGAAGTGACCAAGATCCTCGACTACCTGCCCAAGGACCGGCAGACGCTGCTATTCTCCGCCACCGTGCCGCCGGACATCGAGCACCTGGCGCAGAAGTACCTGCGCGACCCGGAGACCATTCTTCTCAGCGGCGACGTCTTCACCGTCGAGCACATCCACAACGTGCTCTATCCGCTGGTCGATCAGTATCCCAAGCCGCGAAATCTTCTCTATCTGATCGAGCGCGAAGACCCCGAATCGGCCATCATCTTTTGCAACCTGCGCACCGACACCGAGCTGGTGGCGAACGTGCTCAACCGCAACGGCCTCGACGCCGAGATGCTCAACGGCGACCTGCCGCAGAAGGAGCGCGAGCGGGTGATGGCCAAGGTGAAGCGCGGAGAGGTGCGCTTCATGGTGGCCACCGACATCGCGGCGCGCGGCATCGACATCAGCGATCTGTCGCACGTCATCAACTACTCGCTGCCCGAAGATCCCGCGGTCTACTTGCACCGCGTGGGCCGCACCGGCCGCATCGGCAAGAAGGGCACCGCCATCTCGTTGGTGTCGGGCGCAGAGCTGAATACGTTGGGCGTATTGGAAAAGAAGTATGGCATTCAATTCGAGACGCGACATTTGCCAACCCCCGAAGAAGCCTCAGGCCTGTGGACCGACAAGCACGTGCGCGAGCTGCGCGACGCCATGCAGTCGGGTTCCGCGTTCGAAGCCTTCCTGCCGCTCGCCAAGGAGCTGATGGCGCGCGACGACGGGCGCGTCCTGCTCGCCTATGCCCTCAAGTACTTCTTCACCCATACGCGGATGGAGAAGGCGCAGCTGCGGCAGGTGGGCGAGAAGCTGATCGAGAGCCACCAGGTCGAGAAGGTGCAGAAGGAGCAGAAGGCCGCGCGGCGTCCGAAGGACCGCGAGCACCGCAAGCCCCGGCTGGAGACTTCCGCGCCCTCGCCACGCTCGCCGGCGCCGGACGCGGCCTCCGATTCATCTGCCCCGTCTGACGGTCCGGCGACTCCGGCCATCTCGTCCGACCGCGTGAAGCTGTATGTCGAGCAGGGCCTGGACGCAGGCTGGACGTCCGAGACGCTGCTGGCCGCCATGGCCGAAGCGGCGGGTCAGCCGCGCGCAACCGGGCTCGCTGCAGATGTGAAGCCGCGCTACGCCTACGTGCTGGTCCAGCCCGGCTCGCACGAAGCCTACGTCGCGGTGAAGAGCCTGAAAGACAAGCCCGTGCGCATCGAGGTCGCGCGGCCCAAGCGCAGATGATCGGCTGGCTGCTCGTCGCCGCCATGGCGACGCCCGGAGAGTGCCTGCACATCGGCCCGCTCTACTGGGAGATCGGCGACGGCAAGGGCACCATCGAGTGGGGCATCCACGGCAGCACGGTCCACGCCGAGACCGTGATGCCCGTCGCCTCGGCCACCAAGTGGCTCTTCGCGGCCTACGTCGCCGAGACCCGCAAGCTGACCCAGGCCGACAAGGACGCCTTGCGGATGATCTCCGGCTACACCGAGATGCGCGCCAAGGGCTGCCTCTTCGCGCCCACCATCGGCGCCTGCATGGACCGCGCGGGCGGCGTGGTGCCGGACAACAAGGGGAAGTTCTTCTACAACGGCGGCCACGATCAACACCTCGCGGTCGCGCTGGGTCTGGGCTCTGCTACGGCCAGGCAGCTGGGCGCGAAGATGAGCGCGGCCCTGGGCGTACCCATCGAGATGCGCATTCCGCAGCCGGCGGGCGGCGCCGCGCTCTCGGCCACCGGCTACTCGCTCTTCCTGCGCAAGCTGCTCAACAAAAAGCTGAAGCTCTCTGCGCTCCTGGGCAAGGACCCGGTCGGCGAAGACGCGGTCTACAGCCCCGCGCCGAAGAGCTGGCGCTATTCGTACGGCCATTGGATTGAAGACGACGGCTCGTATTCGAGCCCAGGGGCGTTTGGTTTCTATCCCTGGATCCAAGGGTCCACCTACGGAGTGGTGGCCAGCCGCTCGACCTCGCGGCAAGCCTATCTCGAGTCGGCCGCGTGCGGCGCTGCGCTGCGCAAAGCCTTCGCGGGGCGGAAATGACGGCCGCGCTTCGCTGCGAAAAACTGGTCAAGAAGTACGGCGACGTCACCGCCGTGGACGGGCTCGATCTGACCATCGAGCGCGGCGAGTGCTTCGGCCTGTTGGGTCCGAACGGCGCCGGCAAGACCACCACCGTGGAGATCTTCGAAGGGCTCAACGATCCCTCCTCGGGCAGCGTCGAAGTGCTGGGCCTGCGCTGGGCTACGGATGAGCGGGCGCTGCGCGAGCGCATCGGCCTCTCGCTGCAAGAGACCAACTTTCCCGAGCGGCTGACGGTCCGCGAGGTGCTGGCGCTCTTCCGCTCGTTCTTCTCCAAAGGCCGCACGGTCGATGAAGTTCTCGACCTCGTCTCCTTGCGCGAGAAGCAGGGCACCTGGACGGAGAAGCTCTCCGGCGGTCAGAAGCAGCGCCTGGCCGTGGCGGTGGGCCTGGTGGGCGACCCGGAGCTGCTCTTCTTGGACGAGCCCACCACCGGCCTCGACCCGCAGTCGCGCCGCCAGCTCTGGGACATCATCACCAGCTTTCGCGAGGCCCAGCGAACGGTGCTCCTGACCACGCACTACATGGACGAGGCAGAACGCCTCTGCAACCGCGTGGCGGTGGTGGACAAGGGGAAGATCATCGCGCTGGGCACGCCGCGCGAGCTGATCGAATCTTTGGGTGGACCGGAGATCGTCGAAGTCAAGACTTCGCGCTCTGGAAGCGTGCAGACCACGCAGAAGCCGGGCGAGCTTCCCGCCCTGGCCGGCGTTCACTCGAGCAAGCCCATCACCGGCGGCTATCTCTTCACCGTCGAGCAGCTGCACATCGCGCTGCCCGAGATCCTGCGCGTGCTGGGGCCGCTGGGCATCGAGAACTTGAGCACGCGCCGGGCGACGCTGGAAGACGTCTTCGTGCACCTCACCGGCCGGAAGCTGCGCGAATGAGCTCGAAGCCAAACTCCTTCGTCGAGCTGACGCTCTCGCGCATCCGGCTCTTTTTCCGCGAGCCGGGCGCGGTCTTCTGGACCTTCGGCTTTCCGCTCATCCTCACCGTCGCGCTCGGCATCGCCTTCCGCAACCGGCCGCCGGAGCCGTCGGCGATCGCGCTCGTCTCCGCCACCGCGGCGCAATCTCAAGACGATTCGCTGCGGCCCGCGCTCAGCCAGGACCCGGGCATCCGTGTTCGCGTGCTCGACGAGGAAGCAGCCCGCGTCGCGCTGCGCACCGGCAAGGTCGATCTGGTCGTGCTGCCCGGCCCGCCCATCACCTACGTCTACGATGCGACGCGCCCCGAAGGCCGGCTCGCGCGCGCCCTGGCCGACCTGGCGCTGCACCCGCACGGCCCGCCCGACACGCTCGACAAGCCTGTCACCGAGCCGGGCTCGCGCTACATCGACTTCCTCATCCCCGGCCTCATCGGCGTCAATCTGATGATGGCCGGCATGTGGGGCATCGGCTACGTGGTGGTGGAGATCCGGGTCAAGAAGCTGCTCAAGCGGATGATCGCCACGCCCATGTCGCGCGCGCAGTTCCTCTTCTCCTTCGTCATCATGCGCTCGCTGTTCCTCTTTCTCGAGCTGCCCATCCTGCTCGGCTTCGGCTGGTTCGCGTTCCACGTCCGGGTCGCGGGCTCGCTCTTCCTCTACACCGCCGTGGCTTTGCTGGGAGCCTTGAGCTTCGCCGGGCTGGGGCTGCTCTTCGCGTCGCGCGCGCAGAACACGCACACCATCAACGGCATCATCAACGTGGTGCAGATGCCCATGTTCGTGGCCTCGGGCGTCTTCTTCTCCAACGCACGCTTTCCCGACTGGGTGCAGCCCTGGCTG
>DATBAA010000734.1:0-3612 GCA_036271755.1 Myxococcales bacterium
CCGCGCTGCTGCGTGCGGGCCGCGAGCTGCACGACCAGCTGCTCCAGCCCGCCCAGGAGAAGTCCGTGAATGAGATGCGCGACGCGCACAGCCATACGGCCGAAAGCTAGTCACGCAGGCAGCTGCCGGCTACCCCTCTTCGACGCTCTGTTGGGCCTTGGCCGCTTCCAGCAGCAGGTCCACCAGCTTGTCGGCCAGGTCGCGCGTGCCGGGCAGCGCGTCTTGGTAGGTGCGGCGGACCGCCAGCTCGCGGCGCGGGTCGAGCACGGCGCGGCCGGTCTGCCGCTTGGAGTCGCCGATGACCTTGGCCACCTCCAGCCGGCGCTGCACCAACAGGCCCAGGTCGTGGTCGATGGCGTCCACCCAGGCTCGCAGCTGCGCCAGCGGCAGCCGCGCGTCGGGATGCAGCTGCAGCGCCCGCGCCAGCTCGGCGAACCGCTGCGGCACCAGGGCCTGCTCGGCGTCACTCAAGGCTCGCGCCGGGTCGTCGTGGACTTCGACGATGAGCCCGTCCGCGCCGGCGGCCCAGGCAGCTCGCGCCAGGCCCTCCACCAGGTCGGCGCGGCCGGCGGCGTGCGACGGATCGGCCATCAGCGGCAGGTGCGTCAGCGGCCGCGCGGCCAGCATGCCGCCCAGGTCCAGCGTGTTGCGCGTGGCGGTCTCGAAGGTGCGGATGCCGCGCTCGCAGAGGATGACGCGATGCTCACCCGCCGCCATCACGTACTCGGCCGCGCCCAGCCACTCATCCACCGTCGCGCCCGCACCGCGCTTGAGCAGCACGGGGCGGCCACCGCGACCCACCGCGCGCAGCAGGTCGAAGTTCTGCATGTTGCGCGCGCCGATCTGCAGCACGTCGGCCTTTTCGGCGACGGGCTTCACCTGATCGACGGCCATCACCTCGGTTACGATTGGTAACCCCACCGCTTTACCGGCCGCGACCATCCAGTCCAGCGCTTCGAGGCCGTGGCCCTGGAACGCATACGGGTTGGTGCGCGGCTTGAAGATGCCGCCGCGCAACGCCGTCGCGCCGCACGCCGCCACCTCGCGGGCGATGCGCATCATCTGGTCCGCGCTCTCGACGGAGCACGGCCCGGCGATCATGGAGCGCGCGCCGCCGCCCACCTTGAACGGGCCCACCTCGACGACCGTGGGCGCCTTGCGCGCGGTGGCGTGCGGCAGCGACTTCACCACCGGCTCCGTCCCCTGCTTGGGCGGCGTATTCTTGGCCGCGTGCGCAGCTGGCATGCCCAGCGAGATCACCTGCACGTCGCGCACGGGAGCCAGCGCTTGCAGTCGCGCGGCGTCCGCGCCCAGCACCCACATCCGCACGGGAAATTCGGTCGAGCCCGCGAGCGGCAGCAGCGTCGCGCCGGTGAGCACGTCGAGGCGGCCCGTCGCGGTCATCGAAGAGGTTCGCAAGAACGCCAGCGAGACCTGGGCGCGCGCGTGATCGGCCATGCGCAGATGCGCGAAGCGCGTGCCGTTCTGCTCCTTGTCGCTCACGTCGTCGACGAGGACTTCGAGGCCGTAGCGTTCGGCTGCTCTCCGCGAGCAGACGGCGGCGTCCGTCGATGCGTCCTGCGCGACGATCTGCGCGGCGCCCGCGGTGTCGTAGCAAACCACCCGCTCGATGCCCAACTGCGCGAGCTTCGTCGAGCACTGCCGCAGCGCCGCCGGATGAGACCAGGCGCGCTTCACCGCCGCGAGCGGCGTTCCGGGAAGCGCCGCCAGCGAGAGCCGCACCGGCACCGAAGTGAGCCCGACCGCGGCCAGCTCCATGCCGCCGCTGGTGACCGCTTGTGCGAGCGGATCGAGCGCCTCCGTGATAGCGCCCACCACTGCATTCTCCAGCGGGATCACGGCCTCGTCGATCTCACCGTCGCGCAAGGCTTCCAGTAGCTTCTCGAAGCTCGCAAACCCGCGCGGAATGCCGCCGTGCGCCGCCGCGGCGACTTCTCCAAACGCGCCCGGCTCACCTTGATAGCCAACACGCAGTTCAGTTGAGGGACGCTCGGCAGGCTCTTTGTCGGCAGGTTCGCGCAGCACGTGGAAGTACCTCCTGTTCCGAAGAGTACAGGAGATCGACTCGCGCGCGCTGCCCAATTTCGAATAGACTACAGAGCGACGATGCGCGATCCGGACGACATTCCGCAGACGCAGTGGCCCAAGGACCTTGCGGAAGAGCCGTTTGCGGCCGTGTTTCGCAAGCACTTCGCGGCGTTGCGGGCCGCGCAGCAGGCGCAGCCGTATGAGGGCGTACTGATCGCCTGTATCGACGGCAACGGCGTCTTCGACGGCCACGCGCACCTACGGCTGCCGACGACGGGCATCGCGCACCTGATCGTCGGCCGGCACGAGCGCTGCGACGTGGTGCTCTCGCGCGACAACGACGTTTCGCTGCGCCACATGCTGGTGCGCGCTACCCGCGGTCCCAACGGGCAGATGCATCTGCGCGCCATCGATCTGCGTTCGCGCGTCGGCCTGCTCAGCGAGGACGGGCGGCGCTGCGAGGCCATTGCCAGCAAGGGCCCGCTCTTCCTGCAGGTAGCCAGCTACGTGGTGCTGCTGCTGCCGACCGGGCCGCAGGCCAAGCCCTGGACGCGCGATGCCGACGAGACCTGGCGCAGCTTCGCGCCGCGCGATCAAGAGATCCTGCCGCCGCCGCAGCCGCTGAAATCTCGCGCCGCGCCCGCGCCCAACGCGGTCCGGCTGGCCACCATCACCATTCAGTCGAATTCGCCGCAGGCGGGCGATCTGACGTCTACACATGCCGTTTGGAGCGATCAGCTGGAGCGCGGAATTCTGGTGGGCCGCGACGATCGCTGCAGCCACGGCGGCTTGGAAGAAGGCAACCTCTCGCGCGTCCACCTGGTGCTCCTGAGCGTCGACGACGAGGTGTGGGCCATCGACACGGCCAGCACCAACGGCACGCGCTCGCTCTCGGGGCAGCCCTTCCGGCAGCTGATGCTGACGGGCGAGACGCAGCTGGTCTTGGCCGACGCGCTGTCGCTGCGCTGGGCCCCGGTCGTTCATGCCGCGCGTGCCTAATCTTTCCGCATGAGGCATGCGAAGCGGGAGAGCAAGGGCAAGGTCGGTTTTGCGGTCATCGGACTTGGGCACATCACGCAGTCAGCGGTGCTGCCGGCGTTCAAGCACGCCGCCAAGAATTCGCGGCTGGTCGCGCTGATCTCTTCTGATGAGGAGAAGCGGAAGAAGCTGGGCAAGCGCTATCATTGCGACGCGTACGACGATTCAGATCTAGAGGTTTGCCTCGCGCGACCGGACGTCGACGCGGTCTACATCGCCTCGCCGCACCAGTATCACGCCGCCGACGTCTTGGCCGCCGCGAACAACGGCAAGCATGCGATCGTCGAGAAGCCGATGGCGCTGACCGTCGAGGAATGCCGCATGATGACCGATGCCGCCGAGAGCAACGGCACCGTGCTCGTGGTCGGCCACAGTCACGGCTTCAACCCGACGATCAAGTTGATCCGTGAACTGATCGCGAGCGGCGACGTCGGGCCGCTGCGCATGATGACCAACCTCGTCTATACGAGCTTTTTGTATCGCCCGCGCCGCGCGGAAGAACTCGATACCGCCCAAGGCGGCGGG
>DATBAA010000735.1:0-9592 GCA_036271755.1 Myxococcales bacterium
GGGAGCGGGGCGGGAAACTCCATGGACCAGGCTTCGTCGAGCACCAGCGGCAGGTGCTCCTCGAGCAGGCCTCGCTCGACTTCGCCCAGGACCGCGCCGGTCGGATTGTCGGGCGAGGCCACGTAGAGCAGGCGCGTGCGCGGACCCAGGCCGCGCAGCAGAAGGTCCGCGGCGTGCGGCAGGAAGAGCCCGTCGGGCGCGCGAGCCGCGGGGATGGGCCGGTGGCGCACTCCCTCGCGCGAGCAGAGCGCCGAGAGCACCTCGAAGGTGGGAAAGGGGCTGGCCACCTCATCGCCGTGCGGCACGAAGACGCGCAGGCAGCGCTCGATCAGCTCCGTCGCGCCGCCGCCGGAGAGCGCGATGCAGGCTGCATCGACTCCGTGCAGCGCGGCCAGCCTTCGAGCCAGCTGAGCCGCGCCGCGGGGGTATCCGTGCGCTGGAGCAGCGCGCATGGCCTGCCGCACCCGCGGAGATGGCCGGCGCCCCGGCTCGGCTTCGAACTCCGGCTCGACGAAGGCGTCGAGGGCTTCGAGGCGGCCATAGGGCAGCGCTTCGGCGTCGAAGACGCGGCCTGTGCCGGGCATCTGGGCGGCCTGCAGCACCAGCGGCGCGATCTCGTCTGGGCTGGGAAACTGCTCCAGCCAATCCGCCGGCGTTCCGGCGACTTCGTGCAGGCGCGTCCGCACCGGGCCGAGGCAGAGCGCGTTGGCGCGCGTGCGTGGCCACCACTCCTCGGCGAATGCTCGAACGATGGCCTCCAGCGCGGCTTTGCTCGCGGTGTAGGGCGCGATGCCGGGCATGGGCGGCACGCGCGTGACCATCGAGGAGAGGAAGAGCACGTGCTGCGCGTTCTGCTTCGCCAGGGCCGCCGCCGCGAGCGCTGGGGCGATGGCGTTCTGCAGAAACATCTCCGCCCAGGTCTCGCGAGACGCATCTTCAGCGGCGACCGCGCCGTGCGCGCCGCCGAGGCAGATGAGCGCCAGCTCGACGGCGCCGGAGGCCTCCGCGAAGGTTTGCGCTCCGGCTTCGGTGGCGAGGTCGGCGACCACCGCTTGGGCAGAGGTCTCGCGCGCGACCGCTTCGACCTCCGCGGCGGTCCGGGCGCAGAGGCAGAGCTGCCAGCCTCGCCGCGCCAGCTCTCGCGCGCAGGCAGCGCCGATGCCGCGGCCCGCCCCCGCGATGGCCGCTCTCAAGGACGGCTCAGTGGCGGTACCCGTGCGCGATGGGAAAGCGCCAACCCTCGCCAAAGGCACGCGCCGTCACGCGCAGCGCGGGCGCGGCCTGGCGCCGCTTGTACTCGCTGCCCACCACCAGCTTGAGCACGCGCTTCACCAGGTCGTCCGGGAAGCCGCGCTGGGTGAGCGCCCGCGAGCCCAGGTGCTCCTCGATGTGCCCGCGCAGCACGCGGTCGAGCGTGTCGTAGGGCGGCAGCGTGTCCTGGTCGGTCTGGTTCTCGCGCAGCTCGGCGGTGGGCGGCCGCACGATGATGCGCTCGGGAATGACCTCGCCGTCCTTGTTGAGATAGCGGCAGAGCGCGTAGACGCCGGTCTTGGACAGGTCGCCGATGGCCGCGAGCCCGCCCGCCATGTCGCCGTAGAGCGTGCAGAAGCCGGTGGCCAGCTCGCTCTTGTTGCCGGTGGTGATGAGCAGCGCGCCGGTCTTGTTGGAGAAGGCCATCAGCAGCGTGCCGCGGATGCGCGCCTGCAGGTTCTCCTCGGTCACGTCGGGCTTGCGGCCCTCGAAGATGGGCGCCAGCGCCGACAGGTAGCCTTGGAAGATGGGCTCGATCGCGATGGTCTCGAAGCGGACGCCCAGCCGCTGCGCCAGCACCTGCGCGTCCTCGTTGGACATCGACGCGGTGTAGCGCGAGGGCATGGCGATGGTGGTGACGTTCTGCGGACCCAGCGCGCGCGCCGCGAGCACGGCGGTCAGCGCGGAGTCGATGCCGCCGGAGAGGCCGAGCACGGCGGTCTTGAAGCCGGTCTTCGAAGCGTAGTCCCGGATACCGAGCGTCAGCGCGTCGGCCAGGTCGCGGCAGGTGTCGTCGTTGAAGTCTGCTTCGTACGCGGCGACTACCGCGAGCGCGCCGGGAGGAGCGGCCGTCGTGTGATCGCTGATGACCGAGGCGCCCCGCTGCGGCCGTGGCTCGCTGGCCTGCCGGCGCTGCGGAACCAGCTCGCCGAAGACCAGATCTTCGCGGAAGGCCGCGGCCTCGCGCTGGATCTCGCCGCTGGCCGAGACCAGGAGCGAGCGGCCGTCGAAGACCAGCGAGTCGTTGCCGCCGATGGCGTTGCACATGGCGATGGGCAGCCGGTGCCGCCGGGCCGCCGCCGCCAGCATGTTGCGCCTGACCTGAGGTTTTCCGATGGCGTAGGGCGAGGCCGAGACGTTGACGATGGCCTCCGCGCCGCGCGCCGCCAGCTCTTCCACCGGATCGCGCAGGTAGCGCGGCTCGCGCCAGAACTGCTTGTCGTTCCAGAGATCCTCGCAGATGCTCACGCCCAGCCGCACGCCGCCGAACTCGACGATGGTGGGCTGCGCCGCCGGGTCGAAGTAGCGGCCTTCGTCGAAGACGTCATACGTGGGCAAGAGGCACTTGCGGACGATGGCGGCGATCTGGCCCTTGTGCAGCAGCGCGACGGAGTTGTGCAGACCCGTTCCCGGACCGGAGTGTCTCTCTGGAAAACCGACCAGCGCGCCGATCTTGTCGAAGGCCGGATTGCGCGCCAGCTGCTCCAGCGCCTCGTGGCAGCGGTCGACGAACTCGCGAAGGTCGAGCAGATCCTTGGGCGGATATCCGCACAGGGTCAGCTCGGGGAAGATGGCCAGCTCCGCGCCGCGTCCGGCCGCTTCGGTCGCGGCGGCAACGATGCGGGCAGAGTTGGCCTCGAACATCCCGACGGTCGTGTCGATTTGAGCTAGCGCGATCTGCACGGGTGGTTGGTTAATGCGGTAAACAGTTCGCGTCAATCATCGTCCGGAAACCTGAACAGTGCCGGTGCGCGCGAGCTTGCCCCAGCCCACCGCCAGGCCAGCCACGGCGTTCCACAAAGACTTCACCAAAGCCACCCAGAGCAGCTGCCGGTAGGCGATGCGCTGGATGAACAGGCCGATCAGGAGCTTGAGGTCTTCACCCTCGAGCAGGACGGCGACGGCCGAGAGCAGCAGGTCGAGCAGGAAGAAGATCAAGTAGTAGATGGCGGTCTGGGTCATGGTCTGCTGGCGCACCAGCGAGACCACCAGCAAGATGTCCACCACCGGCGCGATCAGCGGCACGATGAATTGATAGACGGCAAAGGCCGGTAGGATGACCCAGCCCAGGACGCCGCCGCCGGGCCGGAAGAGCCGCGCCTTGTGCTTCCAGCAGGCCTGCAGCACGCCGTAGGTCCAGCGGAAGCGCTGCTTCAAGAGCGCCTTCGAGCTCTCCGGCGCCTCGGTATAGGCCAGCGCGTTCTCGGCATAGACCACGCGAAAGCCGCGCGCGATGAGCCGCAGCGTCAGGTCGGTGTCCTCGGCCAGCGTGTCCTCGTGGAAGCCGCCTTCGTCGAGCACGGCCTGCCGCCGCCAGGCGCCCACCGCGCCCGGGACGACCGGGACCGCGCCTGCGAGATCCCACGCGCGCCGCTCGAGATTTTGCGCCGTCACATATTCGAGCGCCTGCCAGCGCGTGAGGGTGTTGACGCGATTGCCTACCTTGGCGTTGCCCGCCACCGCGCCGACCTTGGGGTCCGCGAAGGGCGCCGTGAGCTGGGCGACGGTGTCGGGCTTGAAGATGGTGTCGCTGTCGAGCGCGACCACCACCTCGCCGCGCGCTTCTGCAAAGCCGAGATTCAGCGCCGAGGCTTTGCCGCCGTTCTGCTTGCCCAAGATGCGCACGCGCGGGTTGCCGTCGAACTTCTCGTGCAGCACCGCCAGCGTCCGGTCCTTCGAGCCGTCGTCGACGCAGACCACCTCCAGCACCGGCGGCTCTTGCAAGAGCAGAGAATCCACCGTGCGGACGATGACCGATTCTTCGTTATAGCCCGGCACCACCACGCTGACGGTCAATCCGGGCGGAGGCTGCGACAAACCGCGCTTGCGAGAGCGCCGCGCCTGCATGGGCGCGAGGATGGCCAGCAGCAGCGCGCGAAAGGCGAGCAGGGCGATGGCGATGCCGAAGAGCGGCCCCAGCGTCCGCGAGACCGAGCCGAGAATGCCGAACACCACCGTGTCGCCACCGAACGCAGACGACGCGTGGGGCGCCGCGGGCAGCAGCTGATCGCGAGTCATGCCCAGCATCTCTTCCGGAGTGGCGATGCCGATGCCTTTGCCGGCGAGACCGTCGAGGATCTTGGGGATGGCGGCCAGGGTCGCCGCCCGATCGCCGCCGCCGTCGTGGAGCAAGATGACCGAGCCTTTGTCGGCCTGATCGAGCACGGTCTTCGCGATCACGTCGGCGTCGCGCTGGGCAAAGTCTTCCGGATCGATGTCCTCTCCGATGGTGAAGTACCCCATCTGGCCGGCGCGCCCGATGACCTGCGCGTTTCCGGCCTGATCGAGCGTCTCGTCCGAGTGGTACGGCGGCCGGAAGAGCTTGGGCTGCTTGCCGCTGATCCATTCCAAGAGCCGCTCGGTGACGTTGAGCTCGAGCTCCATGCGCAGCGGCGAGGTGCGGCTCAGATCGGGGTGGTAGTAGCTGTGGTTGCCGATCATGTGGCCGGTGTTCAGCTCGCGCCGCACCAGGTCCGGCCGGGCTTCCGCGTTCTCGCCGATGAGCAGGAAGACGCCCTTGATGCCCTTCGAATCGAGCAGGTCGAGGATCTTGGGCGTCCACTTGGGGTCGGGGCCGTCGTCGAAGGTGAAGAGCACCTTCTTCTTCACGTGGCCGCCCTGGCGCTGGATGATGTAGCCCGACGGATATTGATCGTAGGTGACGTTGCCGACGTGGCCCTTCGCGTCCCATTCGACGGTTCGATGGCCGGACTGCGGCCTCGCGCGCAGCGTGAGCAGCTCGCCGTCTCCGATCTGCGCGACGTCCTCCGGATCGTGAGCGGTGATGGTGCCGTCGAGCAGCCCGCGCGCCCTCGCCTCGTCGAACTTGCGCGGGTTGGGCGGGGCATCGAAGAGGTCGAACACGCGCGGGTCCTCCGCTCCCAGCCGCCAGAGCGCGACGCCGCGCACGTTGAAGCCTGCGATGGCCTCCAGCTGCGCGGCGGTGGCCGGAGCGTCGAGGAAGGAGACCTCGTGCTTCTCCTTCTTCTGCTCATCGTCGTACTCGAACGAGCTGGTCTTGGTGTCCGGGTCCCATTCGGTGGGGACGTCGTTCTCGCGGGCGAGCGCGAGCGCCTGCGCGAAAGCCAGCTCTTCGCCGGGCCGCGCGGTGTCGCCGTCGGAGTCGACCGGCCAGTCGTAGCCGTAGGCGCCGAGCGCGACCACCACCTTGTCGGCCGGAGCGCGCCGCAGATAGGCCGCGACGCTCGAGGCGACGAACGCCGGCGTGGCGATGGGCCCCGGGTTGTCGCTGGAGGCGTGCTCGTCGTAGGCCATGATGACGATGAAGTCCGTGGCCGCGACGAGCCGCTCCACCGGCACGCCCTTGATCTCCGCCGGCACGTCGATGCTAAGGACGAAGCCGCGCGGATGCAGCTCTGCGTAGGCGGCCTCGACGAAGGCCGCCACCTGCGGCCAGAGCGGACCGTCCAGCTCTTCGAAGTCCAGGTTGACGCCGGAGAAGCCGCGGTCCTGGCACAGCTTCGCCAGCTGCTGCGCCGCGGTTTTGCGAGAGGCGGCGGTGCCCATCATCGGCTTCAAGACCGACTTGCGGAACGCGCCGTCGAGGTAGTTGGAGACGGTGGGCGTGAGCTCCAACTTCTCTGCCGCCTCGGCCATCTGCGGGTCGTCTTCCACCGCGAAGCTGCCGTCCTTGGCGATGTGGATCCACTCCGGCATCACCTGCGTCAGCTGGTCCGCATGGGCGCGCAGCGACACCAGGCTCTGCGGGTCCCAGTTGACCGCGAAGCCGGCCAGCACCGCCTCGCGCGGGTCTCTGGGTTTGCGCCGCTTCTGCGCTTGTTCGGCCTGGGCCACCAGCGCTCGCAGCCGCGTCTCTTCTGCGCGGTACACCTTCTCCCGCGCTTTCACTTCGGCCGCGGGGCGGGCGGGCGACAACCTGGCGGGCGGCGCGTTGTCGGGCGGGACCGGCAGCAGCTTTCCCGGCAGCACCGAGGCGAGAAAGGCCACCAGCGCGGCCACCGCGCCGGCCGCACCCAAGAACGACGCGAGGCGTACCGCACGCCCGCGCCTGCCCGACTCATCACGGAAGACGGCCATTTCGAGACCCTCGCACGCTGTCCGCGTACGCTATTGCATGCGTCGTGCCGCCCAATTTGCTACACCGCCTGCATTCGGAGGCGTTTCCTAGTGCATGACGATCTGCCGCAGCGCAAGTCGCAGCACCTCGATCTGGTTCAAAGACCGGAGGTCGAGCCGGAGGGCAGCGACCCGCTCTTCAACTGCGTGCGCCTCGTCCACCGCGCGCTGCCCGAGCTGGCGCTGGGCGACATCGATCTGCGCGCCGAGCTGTGCGGCAAGCCGCTGCGCGCGCCCCTGATGATCGTCGGCATGACCGGCGGCACCGAGCGCGCCGGCCAGGTGAATCGCGATCTGGCGCTGCTGGCGCAAGAGGCGGGCGTGGCCTTTGGCGTGGGCTCGATGCGCGTGCTGCTCGACGAGCCGAAGCTGCTGGCCACCTTCGCCGTCGAATCGCGCCCGCCCGTGCTGATGGCCAACCTGGGCGCGCAGCAGCTCGTCCAGCGCGGGTCTGACGCGGCGTTCAAGCTCATCGAGCTGCTCGGGGCGGACGGCATCTGCATCCATTTGAACCCCGCGCAAGAGCTGGTGCAGGGCGACGGCGACCGCGACTTCCGCGGCTGCCTCGACGCCATCGCCAAACTTGCCCAGCAGCTGGGGCCGCGGCTCATCGTCAAAGAGACGGGCTGCGGACTGTCGCCGGCGACCGTCAAACAGCTCGCAGCCAAGGGCGTGAAGGCCGTCGACGTCAGCGGCCTGGGCGGAACGTCGTGGCCGCGCGTCGAGCAGCTGCGCGCCAAGACTCCCGAGGGCCGCGAGCTGGGCGGACAGCTCTCGGGTTGGGGCATCCCCACCGCGGCGTGTGTGGCGGGCGCGAGAGCAGCCGCGCCCGCGGTGAAGATCATCGCCTCGGGCGGTATCCGCGACGGCTTCGATGCCGCCCGCGCGCTCGCGTTGGGCGCGGACATCGCCGGAGTGGCTTTGCCTTTCGTCCGCGCGCACCACCAGGGCGGCCTCGAGGCGGCGCGCGCTCTGCTGAACGGCTTCGTCTCCTCGCTGCAAGCCGCGCTGCTGCTCACCGGCGCCAAAGACGCGGCCGCGCTGCGGGCCTCGAAGCCCATCGTGCTCGAGCCGCTGCGCTCGTGGATCGACGGGCTCGCGACGTGATCGCCAGCGCACCCGGCAAGGTGCTGCTCCTGGGCGAGCACTCGGTGGTCTACGGGCATCCGGCGCTGGCCGCCGCGCTCGACCTGCGCGTCACCGTCGAAGTGGAGCCCGACGAGAAGATCGCGCGGCTGGATCTGCCCGGCGGCTTTCCCGTGCCCGCGGCCGTGCTCGATGCGGTGGGAATCCTCGCGCGCGCCGCCGGACATCGCGGCGGCTTCGTCGTCAAGGTGCGCAGCGAGCTGCCGCTGGGCGGCGGCCTGGGCAGCTCGGCTGCGCTGGGCGTCGCGCTGGCCCGCGCCTTCAAGCCCGGCTGCGAGCCCGACGAAGCGGCCGCGCTGGCGATGCACCTGGAGCGCGTGCTGCACGGCTCGCCTTCGGGAGTCGACCCGGCCATCTGCGCCCGCGGCGGCGTCATCGAGTTCGTCAAAGCAGACCCGCCGCGCATCGAGAACGTCCGCGGCAAGGCCTGGCTCTGCGTGGCTCCCACCGGCATCGCCCGCGGCACGCACACGACTGTCATGCCGCTCGCGCAACGCCGCGCCACGGACCCGCGCGTCGATCAGAAGCTGACCCGGCTGGGCGAGCTGGCCCGGCGCGGGCGGCCTGCGTTCGAGCAGGGAGATGGAAAGGCCCTGGGCGCGCTCTTCGACGAGGCGCACGCCGTCCTGCAAGAGCTGGGCGTCTCCTGCAAAGAGCTGGACGAGACCGTGACCCGCTTGAGGGCCGGCGGCGCCCTGGGCGCGAAGCTCACCGGCGCGGGCGGCGGAGGAGCGGCCATCGGCCTCGCGCGCGACTACGCCCATGCGCGCGACCTGGCGGTGGCTACCTCTGGCTTCGCGGTCGAGGTCGGCGCATGAAGGCCACCGCCACCGCGCACGCCAACATCGCGCTCGTCAAATATTGGGGAAAGCGCGACGAGGCCCGGCTCCTGCCCCAGGCCGCTTCGCTCTCGATCGCGCTCGACAAGCTGCTCACCACCACCACCGTCGAGCTGGGCGTAAATGAAGACAGCTTCGAGCTGGACGGCAAGGCCTCGGACCTGAAGCGGGCGCGGGCGCTGCTCGACGCGGCCGGCATCCGCGCGAAAGCACGCATCGTCTCGCGCAATGACTTTCCCACCGCAGCCGGACTCGCCTCGAGCGCCAGCGGCTTCGCTGCCCTGGCTGTCGCGGCAAGCGCCGCGGCGGGGCTGAAGCGGTCGGAGGCGGAGCTGTCGGCGTTGGCGCGGCTGGGCAGCGGCTCCGCCACTCGCAGCGTCCCGGGCGGCTGGGCGGTTTGGGAGAACGAGCGCGCGCGGCAGGTGTTCCCGCCCGATCATCTCCCTTTGCGCTGCGTGATCGCCGTCTGCGCCGCAGGACCAAAAGACGTGGGCTCGCGCGACGGAATGCTCTCCACCAAGCAGACCTCGCCGTACCACGAAGCCTGGATCGAGCAGTGCCGCCGCGACTTGCCCCAGGCCCTGGTGATGCTGGCCGACCGCGATCTTCCCGCCCTGGGCGCGCTGGCAGAGCGGAACGCGCTGCGTATGCACGCCGACGCTTTGGCCGCCGATCCGCCGCTGCTCTACTGGCAGCCGGCCACCGTCGCGTGCTTGCAGGCGCTGCGAAGCGGAAAGAAGCGCATCGCCTGGGCCACCATCGACGCCGGGCCGCACGTCGTGGCGCTCTGTGCGCCAGACGACGCGCCGGAAGTGGAGAAACTTCTAAACGGCATCTCCGGGGTAGAAGAGGTGCTGGTCTGCGCTCCGGCCGGAGCCGCGCGCGTCCTTCCATGAAATGAAGCTGCGCGCACCGGGCAAGGTCTTTCTCGCAGGCGAGTACGCGGTGCTCGAGCGGGGGCGGCCGGCGCTGGTCGTGGGCATCGACAGGTTCCTCGAGGCGACCGTCGAGCCCGCGCGGAAGCTTTCCCTGGAGCATCGCGGGATCGTCTGGAGCGAAGGACCGCCGCCGCCCGGGCTGCGCTTCGCGGTGCGCGCGGTGCAGCTGGCGAAGCCTCAGAGACCGTTCAAGCTCGTCTACGAGAACGAGCTGGCCTTCGAAGGAAAAAAACTCGGGCTTGGCGGGAGCGCGGCAGCGACGGTGATCGCCGTGCGCGCGGCGCGCCCGGACCTCGACGACCGGCAGACGCTCGCGCTGGC
>DATBAA010000736.1:0-9052 GCA_036271755.1 Myxococcales bacterium
GCTTGATGGAGATCTGCCCGGACGCGAGGTTGACGATGATGGACGGGATGAAGAACGGGCTGACGCGCTTGAAGCCCTTGTTGACGGCCGTCAGGTGCGTCTCTTCCAGCGTGGTGAGACCGCCCATGCCCGACCCGACGATGACGCCGGTGCGGTCGCCCAGAGGCTTGTCGATGGGCAGCCCCGCGTCTTGCAACGCGAGCTGCGCGCCGGCCAGCGCAAACTGGATGAAGAGGTCGTTGCGGCGCGCTTCCTTGCGATCCATGTAGAGCGCAGGGTCGAAGTTCTTCACCTCGCCCGCGATGTGGCTGGGCAGCGCGGAGGCGTCGAAGCGGGTGATGTTGGCGACGCCGCTCTTGCCAGCCAGCGCTGCCTTCCACACCGCATCGACACCGACGCCGATGGGCGTGACGAGCCCCAGGCCAGTGATCACCACTCTGCGTTCGACGCGAGCCATCGAGCTACTTCTTGTGCTCGTTGATGAAGTTGACCGCGTCCTGCACGGTCTTGATGTGCTCGGCCTCCTCGTCGGGGATCTCCACTTCGAACTCCTCTTCCATGGCCATCACCAGCTCGACGATGTCGAGAGAGTCAGCGCCTAGGTCCTCGATGAACGCGCTCTCGGCCTTGATCTCATCTTCACCGACCCCGAGCTGCTCCGCGATGATGCCTTTGACCTTCGCCTCGACCGACATGGACCGATCCTTTCCCTTTAGACCCTGGAATTCTGAAAGCTGAGCGCGGCCTTGTAGCATGTTTGATCGCACCCGCAAGACCGCTCGCGTTGCAAAGAACTACTGGCAAACGGCGTTGACGCAGCGGCTGCCCTGGGGACAGTCGAGGTCCGTCGTGCACCGCGAAGCAACATTGAGCACGCACTGGCCGTATTGACAGACCTGCGGATAGGCGCAGTCGCGGGTCTCGTAGCACGAGGACTTGGAGTTGCCGCCCCGCTGGCACTGGCCGACGCGGCAGATCTCGCCCTCCTTGCAGTCCTTGTGGGCCGCGCACTGCACGGTGCAGTGGCTGTCGCGGCACTTGTAGCTGTGCAGGCACTGCTGCTGGCCGTCCGGGCCGGGCTGGGTGCCGTCGCCGTCGCAGTCGCCGAAGGACTTGAACTGGCAGCTCTTGCCGCTGGCCGGGCCGCCGTCCGACAGCACGGCGCCGTCGACGCACTCGAGACCGAACGAGCAGTCGATGTTCTTCTTGCACACTTCGTCGCGCAGCTTCTTGTTGTTGCGCTCCACGCAGGCGCAGAGCAGCAGCAGGCACACGAGCGCGCGCTTCATTTGAACACCTCGGCGAGCAGCGCCTGCACGCCCGCCACGTCCTCGACCGAATAGACCTTCAACGACTTGTCGATGCGCCGCGCCAGTCCGGAGAGCACCTTGCCGGGGCCGATCTCGATCACCGTATCCACTCCGTTCAGCGCCATCTTCTGCACCGTCTCCACCCAGCGGACAGCCGCCGTGACTTGCGTGAGAAGCAGTTCGACGATGCGCCCAGTGTCGCTATTCGGCTCGGCCGTCGCATTTGCGATGACCGGGGCCGCGGGAGGCTTGAGCGGCACGTTGCCCAGCACTTCGGCCAGACGGGGCTGCACGGGCGACATCAAAGAGCAATGGAAGGGCGCCGACACGGGAAGAGGTAACGCACGCTTGGCGCCTTTGGTCTTGCAGATGGCAATGGCCTTGTCGACCGCCGACGCGTGGCCTGCGATGACCGTCTGCTCGGGCGAGTTGTAGTTGGCCGGCTCGACCACGCGGCCGGGCTCCTGCTCGCGCGCCTCCGCGCAGGCCTTTTTTACTTCCTGCGCGTCGAGGCCGAGGATGGCCGCCATGGCGCCCTCGCCCGCCGGCACCGCCTCTTGCATGAACTGCCCGCGCAGCCGGACGGCCTTGACCGCATCGCCCAGCTGCATGGAGCCGGCGGCCACCAGCGCCGAGTACTCGCCCAGCGAGTGGCCCGCATAGAAGATGGGAAATTGAAACTTGCCGCCGGCCTCTTTCACGATTGCGCGATGGGCCGCGGTAGAGACGGCGAGGATGGCCGGCTGGGTGTTGGCTGTCTTGCGCAGATCCTCGTCGGGGCCGTCGGACATCAGCCGCGAGAGGCCGCCGCCCAGCGCCGCGTCTGCCTCGTCGAGCGCCGCCCGCGCGGCCGGATAGGCCTGCGCCAGGGCTTGCCCCATGCCCACGTACTGCGAACCCTGGCCGGGAAACACGAACGCGATCTTCATTCCATCCTCACCAGCGCACGAGGGCGCTGCCCCAGCTCATGCCGCCGCCGATGGCCATCATCAGGATCAGGTCGCCGTCGTGCAGCGCGCCTTGCCGGTTGGCCTGGTCGAGCGTCAGCGGCACCGACGCGGAGGAGGTGTTGCCCACCTTTTCGATGTTCAAGTGGCACTTGTCGACGGGAATCTCCAGCCGCTTCATCACCGCCTCCAAGATGCGGAGGTTCGCCTGGTGGGCGATGACGTGCTTCACGTCGGAGGTGCGGTAGCCGTTGGCCTCCAGGGCTTCGCGGGAGACGGACTCCAGCGCCCGGACGGCCGTCTTGTACACCTCGCCGCCCTTCATCTTCACGAACATCTCGCGGTTGTCGAGCACCTCCTGGCTGATGGGCTTCTTCGAGCCTCCGCCGGGAATGCTGAGCAAGTCGCCCTGCCCGCCGTCGGTGTGCAGGTGCGTCGAGAGAATGCCCTTGTCGGGCCGCGGATCGTGTCCCAGCACCATGGCGCCGGCAGCGTCGCCGAAGAGCACGCAGGTGGTGCGATCCTTCCAGTCGACGATGCGGGTCAGGAGCTCCGACCCGATGATGAGCGCGTTCTTGTACATGCCCGTCTTGAGGAAGTTGTCGGCGATGGACAAGGCGTAGAGCGAGCCGGCGCAGGCGGCGCTGACGTCGAAGCAGGCGGCCTTGGTGGCGCCGATCTTGGCCTGCACCAGCGCGGAAGCGGACGGGAACTGCATGTCGGGGCTGATGGTGCCGACGATGATCAGCTCGACGTCCTTGGGGTCCAGGCCGGACATCTTCAGCGCAGGTAGCGACGACTTGGCTGCCATGTCGCTGGTGGCCTCGTCCGGCGCGGCCATGTGGCGCGCGCCGATGCCGGTGCGCTCGCGGATCCAGGCGTCGCTGGTGTCGACGCCAAACTCGCTGACGAGCTGGTCGTTGGTGATGCGTCGCTCGGGAAGGTAGGCGCCGGTCCCGATGATGCGCGTCCGATGCATTGATGCTCCCGACTCCGAAGGGTCCGCGGCAGTATGCCCGAAAGTAAGTGCTTTCAGGATGCCGCGCGCTGACCGAACAGCTCCTCGCCTCTACGGGCTGCGTCCGACAGATGCTCGAAGATGTGCTGCTTCTGCGCGAACGCCTCCGCCTGGGAGAGCGCGTTGAGGATGGCGCGATGGGTCGAGCGGCCGTGCGCGATCATGGCTACTCCGTCGACGCCCAGCAGGGGCGCGCCGCCGATCTCCTCGTAGTCAACGTAGTTCTTCACGTGGGTCAGCGCCGGCTTCATCAGGAGCGCGCCGGCCTTGGCGCGGACCGAGGCCATCACCTGGCGCTTGAGCAGCTGCCCGAAGGCCCACACCGCGCCCTCGGCCGTCTTGAGCAGCACGTTGCCGGTGAAGCCGTCGGTAGCGATGACGTCGAATTCGCCGGAGAAGACGTCCTTGCCCTCGACGTAGCCCTTGAAGGCGACGCCGCTCTCGGCGCGCCTGAGCGCAGCCGCGGCCGCGCGGGTGAGGTCTGTGCCCTTGCCCTCCTCCTCGCCGTTGGCCACCACGCCTACGCGCGGCGCCTTCACGCCCAGCACCTCGCGCGCGAAGACTTCTCCCATCAGCGCGAACTGGACGATCTGCAGCGGCGTGCAGTCGATGTTGGCGCCCATGTCCACCAGCACCACCCGCCCCATGCCGCCCAGCGAGGGCAAGAAGCCGCCGATGCAGGGGCGGTCGACGTGCTCGAGCCGGCCCAGCACGAAGAGCCCGCCGGCCAGCATGGCGCCGCTGTTGCCCGCCGAGACGACGCCCGAGCACTTCTTGCTCTTGACCAGATCGAAGCAGACGCGGAGCGAGCTGTCCCGCTTGCGCCGCAGGGCCTGGCCCGGGTGCTCGCCCATCTCGACGACCTCGCTGGCGTGCTGGACGGGAATCTCGTCGGCGGACGCGCCTTGCTTCTTCAGCTCGGCGCGCACCCGCGGCTCGTCGCCCACGAGCAACACTTGCAGGCCGCGCTCACGGCGCGCCCGCAGGGCTCCCTCGACCGTAGCGGCCGGAGCGAGGTCGCCCCCCATGGCGTCCAACGCGATCATCCGCGGAAGATCAGTCTTCCGCGCCCTTTTGTACCGCCCGGCCCTTGTACTCGCCGCACTTCGCGCAGGCGCGGTGCGACAGGATGGGCTCGCCGCACTTGGGGCAAGCCGAGACGTTGGGGGCAGTGGCCTTCCAGTGGGCCCGGCGTGAATCGCGCTTCTGCGCGCTGGTTCGCTTCTTCGGAACGCCCATCTCACTTCTCCTTTTTACTTTCGAGCTGAATGCCCTTGAGGGCGGTCCAGCGCGGGTCCAGGACGGCGCGGTCGCAACCGCACTCGCCATCGTTGAGGTCCTTGCCGCACTTGGGGCACAAACCTTTGCAATCCTCGCTGCACAGCGGCGCGGCGGGAAGCGAGAGAAGGATCTGCTCGCGCACCGCGGGAGTCAGGTCCAGCTCTTTTCCTTGATACGTCTCTTCGTCTACCAGCTCGGGCACGAAGCTGCCTTCCGACTCTTCACCCTTGTGCTCTTTTTGCGGCTTCTGCTGGTCGGCGGGCACGAAGGTGCGCACCAGCTCGACGGTCTCGCTCAGCTCCACCGGCTCGAGGCAGCGCTTGCAGGGCGAGGTGAGCGGCATGGTGAACTTCGCCTGCACCAGGACCTGGCGGCCCATCTTGGTGGTGCGGCCGTCCAGATGCGCTGCTCCGGCCGCGTGAAACTCAGTCGGCGGCTCGGCGAGCAGCACCGAGTCGAGGAACTCGCGCGGGAGATCGGCCTGGAACGGCCTGTTCGCCTCTTCCAAGGCGTCGATATCCAGTATGAGATCGGCGAAATCGTTCACGGCTTGAGCCCAAAGGGGCGCGGAACTTAGAGGGAGCGACGCGCGAAGTCAAGGCATGCCGCACCGCTTGCTTACCGGGCGCCCATCCACCATTTGAAGGCCGTGCGTTTCGTCCATGAAAGCATCATCCAGGCCCCGCCGGAAGCCGTTTTTGCATTTCACGAGCGCCCCGATGCGCTGGCGAAGCTTTTGCCGCCCTGGGAGCATGTGGAAGTCGTCCAGCCGCCGGCCTCGCTGCAGCCGGGCAACCGCGTAGTCCTGCGCATGCATCTCGGACCTTTGAAGCTGACCTGGGAGGCGCTGCACACCCGCTACGAGAAGAACGTGCTCTTCCAGGACGAGCTCGTGCGCGGGCCGTTCAAGAAGTGGCTGCACACGCACTCCATGTTGCCCGCGCCGGGCGGCTGCACGCTGCTGCGCGACGAGGTCGAGTACGAGCTGCCGCTGCTCTTCCTGCCCGGCCTGCCGCTGGTGCTGCACCGCCTGCGGAGGATGTTCGAGTATCGCCACCAGGTCACCGCCGCCGAAGTGTCTTGATGTTCGCCTGCAGGGCTCCTAGGCTCTGCCCATGAAGCGCACCGCCATTTCCGCCCTGATCTGCGCCATCGTCTTTGGCATCCTCGCCACCTGGCTCGGGCCGAAAATGATCGCTTATTATTACGCGCCGCCGGTGACCAACTCGTTGTCCTCCGCCTGCAACGACTCGATCGCCTGGGCGATGAACAAGCTCGTCCTCACGCAGCTGGTCGGCACCGGGCTCGGGCTCGTCGTCGGACTCGTCGCCGGCATCCTCCTGCGCAGCAAGAAGCAGCCCGTGGCCGGCCAGCAGCCGGTCGCCGGCGGGTCGATCAAGGGCAGCTAGTTCCCGCTCCAGAGCCTCGCGACGAGGTGGGCGCGGCTCTCGCAGAGCGACTTCTCCAAGAGCGCGGTGATGTGCAGCTCCACCGTGTTCTCCGCGCACTTCAGCTCCGCCGCGATGGCCTTGTTGGACAGCCCGTAGGCGAGCTTGTGCAGCACCTCCGCCTGGCGCGCGGTCAGGTACCAGCGCACGCGCGCGGCGGCCACGCGCGGCGCGGGATCAGCCGGACGCTGCAAGATGGCCAGCCGAAGGTCGGCGTCGATGTTGGCCACCTGCATGCCCACGCCGCTGGCCAGCTGCTGCTCTACCGATTGCCGCTCGCGGTCGAGCAGCGCCCTGCCCGCGGCGTTGGCGTGCACGACGCCGCTGCGGCCGAGGATGAAGGCCGCCGCGGGCACGTCCTCCAGGGCCGCGCCCAGCTCGATGGCGCGGGCCTGCGCGTCTCCCAGCCGCTGCTCGAGCGCGAGGCGCCGCCGCAGCGGATCGACCAGCAGCGAGAAGATGCGCGACTCTTCGCGCGTGAAGCGGCCCGCGCGCAGCACCCCCACCCAGGCCAGGAGCAGCGGCCCTTCGCAGATGAGGACGCGCATCTGGTCGCTCTCTGAAATGGCGAAGCGAGGCAGGAACTTTCGCACCACGGGCGGCGCTCCCCGCCTGGCGATCTCCCGGATCTCCTCCGTCCGCAGCACCAGGTTGCGCTGCCGCGGATCGGGCGCGTCGGGGTCGTAGTTGGCGAAGCGCTCCGGCGCGGTCGCGAGCCAGATCTCGTAGGCCGGCCGGATGCCCGCCGGCATCTGCGCGCCGTGGAAGAAGTCGAGATGGCGCTCGCGCACCCGGAAAGCGCAGGCGCCGTCGGCGGAGAGCAGCCGCGGAAGCTCGGCCACCAGCGCCCGCAGCGGACGGGCCGACAGGGGCTCGTATTCGAGCGTAGAAGCCAACTCCTTGGCCCTCGCACGCTCTCTGGGTGAGGCCATCTTGGCGAAAGACTAGTGGATATTCATTCGCTCCGCAAACCATCTCCCTCTAAGCAACTTGTTGCATGCATGCAAAACATGGGGGTTTCCCCTATGGACCAGCAACCCTCGTTTGGCGCAACATGCACCTCGTAGCAAGCGCGCTGCCAGGGGGAAGGGCGTGCAGGAGTGGGGCGGAGGAATTGCTGTGCCGTGGTCGGGTCCCCGGCAAAGTGGCTCTTTCGCCCCATTCCGTGGTTACCGCCGAGTCCCGCGAAAACCAAAAGCAAAAACTTTCACCGCTAAGCGCGCAAAGGAACACCGAGAATTTGGTTTTTCTTTGTGCGCTTTGCGCGCTTTGCGGTTGATCCGAAAGAGAGAGACCTACTTGCGGAGCTTGTCGCCGAAGATTTCGCCGAAGGAGGCGCGGCCGGCGGACTGCTGCTGCTTCATGTAGTCGCGATAGTCGTCCGGCTCGTGCAGGGCGGCGCGGATGGAGAGCGAGATCTTGCGGGCGTCGACGTCCATGTCGATGACCTTCACCTCGACCTCTTCGCCCTCTTTCACGACGTCGCGCGGGTTGTCGACGCGCTCATCGCGCATCTCGCTGACGTGCACCAGCCCCTCGACGCCGGGCTCCAGGGCCACGAAGGCGCCGAAGTCGGTGACCTTGGTGACCTTGCCCTTCACCTTGCCGCCGATGGGGTACTTCACCGGCATCTCGGACCACGGGTCGGGGCGCAGCTGCTTGATGCCCAGGCTCATGCGCTCGTTCTCGACGTCGATGTTGAGCACCACCGCCTCGACCGAGGAGCCCTTCTTGTAGAGGTCGCCGGCGTGCTTGGGGCGCTGGGTCCAGCTGATGTCGCTGACGTGCACGAGGCCGTCGATGCCCTCTTGGACGCCGACGAAGATGCCGAAGTCGGTGACGTTGCGGACCTGCCCGCGGATGACCGTCCCGATGGGGTACTGCTCCTCGAGCACCGACCAGGGGTTGGTCTCGATCTGCTTCATGCCCAGGCTGATGCGCTTCGCCTCGGCGTCGACGTCGATGACCACGGCGTTCACCTGGTCGCCGGCGGACACCAGCTTCGAGGGGTGCTTCACGCGCTTCCAGCTCATCTCGCTGACGTGCACGAGGCCCTCGACGCCCGGCTGCAGCTCGATGAAGGCGCCGTAGTCGGTGAGCGAGACCACCTTGCCCGCGACGCGCGTGCCCGGCGCGTACTTCGCCGCCACCTGGGCCCACGGGTCTTCCTGCGTCTGCTTGAGGCTGAGCGAGATGCGCTCCTTGGCCGGGTCGAACTTGACGACCATGACCCGAACTTCATCGCCGACGTGCAACATGTCGGACGGCTTGCCGACGCGGCCCCAGCTCATGTCGCTGACGTGCAAGAGGCCGTCGATGCCGCCCAGATCGACGAACGCGCCGTAGTCCATCAGGTCCTTGACGACGCCGGTCAGGATGGCGCCTTCCTTCACCTTGGGCAGCGTCTCCTTCTTCAGCGACTTGCGCTCCTTCTCCACCAGCGCGCGGCGGCTGACGACGATGTCGAAGGTCCGGTCGTTGAACTTGGTGATCTTGACCTGCATCTTCTCGCCGATGAGCTCTTCCGGGTCGCGGTTCTGCCGCAGGTCGGCCTGGAACGCGGGCAAGAACGCACGCACGCCGATGTCGACCGAGAATCCGCCCTTGGCCAGCGCGACCACGGTGCCCTCGAGGGGCTGCTGCTTCTCGTACGCGGTCGAGACGCGCTCCCAGAGGCGCAGCTTGTCGGCCTTCTCCTTGGAGAGCACCAACAGGCCGTCCTTGCGCGACTCCACCATGGCCTCGACCAGGTCGCCCGGCTTCACGTCGGGCACGCCTTCGGTGGCGCCAAACTCGACGAGGGGCACGCGGCCTTCGCTGCCCGGGCCAAGCTCCACGATGACCTGGCCGTCGGCGATGCGCGCGACGGTGCCGCGGACGACGTCGGTCTCTTGAGGTCCGGCTGCTTCGGCTTCGGTGTTCAATTCGCCAGCCACTGGTGACTCCAATTCACGATGGTTGAATCACGAAGGGCCTCGGGGTTTCCCCCAAGGCCCTCGTGAAGCTTTTTGGCTATGCCACCAGACTAGACTACCGGTCGCGACCCTT
>DATBAA010000737.1:0-5736 GCA_036271755.1 Myxococcales bacterium
TTCGGGTACTGGTTGATTGTTCAACTTACCGACTTAGTATTCTTGAATCGGGTTGCCACAGCGATCGAGACGGCCGGAGCGGATCTTGGTCTTGACGTTCATTGAAAATCACCCCCTCTCATGAGGCAGTCGAAACTGAAATCACACCTCCTGAATCGGGACACCACAGCGATCGAGACGGCCGGAGCGGATCTTGGTCTTGACGTTCATGTATTTTCACCCCCTTTCTGGGTACGAATTGAGAATCAACGAAGGTCGAATGACCGGCCGCCGTAGGTCACGGTGGTCGTGTCTTCGAAACTATCGATGCCGATACCGAGCGCTTTCTCGATGGTCTCGGTGAGAGAATTGGGACCATAATTGAAAGTCGCCCTGCGCAGCGCGGGGCCCACGGCCAAGTGCCTGGCTCCCAGCGGCTCTTCCGCCTGCGGCCGTCCGAGGAGCGTATTGATCTGCCGCTGGATTGCCGCGATGGGCTTCAGCGCGTTGCGCTCGTAACGGACATAGTCGAAGACGTAATCGCCGATCTCTTGCAGCAGCGCAGAGGCTTCGGGTGACTTCTCCAGCGACCCGAAGAGATCGCGCACCGCCCCCCGGGCGCCGGCTCCCAGCAGCCCTTCGGGCGGGTTCATCTCGACCTTGAAGAGCTTGCGGTCTTCCGCGGCCAGGCCGCGAATGCCCTGCTGGACGTTGTCGTAGATGGCCCCGTAGTAGATCTCCGAGAGGTCGCGCTGCCCGGCCAGGACGTTGCGGCCTTGCTTGAGCCGCTTGTAGTCCTCCTCGATGGCCGCGCGCAGCACGCCGACCTTGCCTTCATTGAGGTCTGGCACCCGCTCGAGCGCATCGCGAATGCTCGACACCGCGAGGCCGAGCTTCACCCAGAGCATCATCAGGCAGGCGTTCATCTGCAGCCCGAGCATTCCGTAGTCGACGCCCTCCGGAATGATCTTGGTCCACTCTCCCAGAGGCTGCGGATTGGGGCCCGCGGAAGCCACGGGCTTGCCGTTCATCATCGTCTGGACCAGCTCTTCGATCATGTTCGTCGGCCCGGCGCAGACTCCGCGAGACGAGCGATACTGATCCCAGCGCTCGGCGGCCTCGACGATGTCTCTCCAGGTGACGAGATCGGCGTGGTACGCCGGGTACTCCATGATGTCGAGCAGGAAGCCCGAGACCATGCGGATGCCGTCGGTGACGCGGAAGAGCGACGACATCACCGGATCGAGCTGTCCGTTGCCCACCGGGTTGTCGCGCCGCATGACCTGGTACGCGACCGTCGTCAGCACGCTGTAGGAGCCGAACAACACCTCGCCCAGCTTCCAGCGCCCGTCTGCATTTTGCGGAAACCGTTTGACGAACTCTTCGCGGATGGCCAGCATCGAGCGCAGCACCGGCGTCCAGTGCGAGAGCATGCTCTTGAGCGCCGTCATGTTCATCGGCATCTCGGCGCGGTAGCGGCTGCCGGCGTAGTTGCAGGTCCGCCATTCGGTCTCCAGCTTGAGCCGCATCATGTCCGGGAAGGCGTTGATCTCGCCCACGTGCCGGTTTTCGCGGTCGAAGGTGGTGTGCGCCAGCATGTAGACCGGCATGGCGCACTCCAAGAAGGCGTTCGGCAGGCGCAGGCCGGTGATCTCCTGGATCACCTTCTCGGAGTCGGGGTTGAACGATTGCGGCTCGGAGAAGGTGCGCCGCTTCGCGTCCTCGGCCAGGAACCGGAGGTGCTTCTCCGTCGGCGGCGGGCTGGCCGCGGTGACCGGCGGAGTGCGGGACATGATGCCTTCGACGACGAAGGTGTCGAGCAGCTCCTTGATGCGCGGCCACTCCAGCGGCTCGGGCGTCCAGCTGGTCGCGGCGCCTGCCACGAAGCTGTCCTGCTCAATCAGCTTCTCGGCCCAGGGGAAGAGGTCGGGCTCGTCGAAGCAGAACTCCTTGAGGCCGACGTGCAGCACCAGCTCGGGGACGCCCTCATCGCTCTTCCCGTAGATGGGAACGAACCGCTTGCGCGGCAGGATGAAGAGCGTCTCGTGCGGCTCTACCGGCGGCGCTTGCTCCGGCGTCGGTGCTTGCTCCGGCTCCATTGACTCTCCTCCGGGCTGACTTCTTGGCCATTACGCTCGGGAAATCAGCCCGTCTAGTGACTTGTCGATCTTTCTTCTAAGTCACTGACACTGGCTGGTTTTCTGGGGCCCGCGGCGCGAAGCGGGGCTGTTTCGGGTAGGGCTGCAAGTCGAGCCCCAGGGGCCGACGGCTTAGCCCCTGGCCCAATTTACGTCACCGACAATGGCTGTGAAGTCAGACGAACGCTTTCAGCTTCGCGGCTTCCTTGCGGCCTTGCGCCCGTCCGGCTTCCATCGCGGCCGGGCGGCGCGAAGCGTCCATCAGGTTCGGCCCGAACGCTTCGGCCGAGGCGTCGTCCGGCGCCACCAGCATCATCTCGCCGCCGGCTGCGCGCACGGGCGCGGCCTCGGCCTCGAAGCGCGGCATGAATCGGGCACGGGCCATGGCCGGAATCACCGCGACCGCGAGCACGCGCTGGTGGCCCGCGGCCTGATCGACGTTGAGGCTCGAGCGCATGCCGCCGTCCATCCACCGCCGGCCGCCGATGGTGACGCTTGGATAGATGCCCGGCACCGCGCAGCTCGCCGCCACCGCGCGCTTCAGCTCGACGCCGTCGGCCTTGCGCCAGAGGCGAAACTCGCCGCTCGTGGCGTCGACCGCGGTGCAGGCGAAGCGCTCGGGCCACTCTCCCGGCGCGAGGTTGGCTCCCAGCCTGTCGATGTACTTCTCCTCGCCCTCTGGCTTTGCCTCCAGCGCGTAGCGGCCGATCTCCTGGCGCAGCTCCAGGCCGGGTTCATTGATGGGCGGCAAGCGCATCAAAAAGCCGATCAGCTTGGAGATGTCCGGCGGCGGCCCGCCGGCCCCTTGCGCGATGGTGCGCTGCAGCTCCGCCATCAGGTGCAGGTCGACGCCCATCGCCACCGCGCTGCCGACGATGGAGCCCGCGGAAGTACCCAGCACGAATTCGGCGCGCCGCACATCGACGCCTTCATCGAAGAGACCGGCGAGCAGCCCGGCTTCCCAGGCGACGCCCACCGGCCCGCCGCCGCCCAACACCAGCGCCAGATCCTTCATCGCCCGATCTTCTCAGCTGGCACCGGCCGGTGCAATCCACAAACGCCGCCGCGCCAGATCGATGGTGACGATCCACTTCGAGATGATCGGCGCGCCGATGTTGCCGTCGAAGATCAAGTCCTTCACGTAGGCCGAGCCGCGCAGCGGCACTCCGCCCGCGAGCCGGACGTCCAAGGGCTGGGCGCCCTTCTTCACCTCGAGGCCCAGGATTGGCGCTATGTGGCTGCCCACCGTCAGCGGCACGTCGTCTCCGCTGTCCAGATGCATCCAGACCCGCCCTTTCGAAGTGTCCAGCGCCAGCGCCACGGTGGTGGAGTAGCCTTGGGCCTCCTCCACGAACTGCACCGGAACTTCCTGGGCTTTGGCGACGCGCGCTTTGAGGCTCGAAGGCGTTTCGATGGTCAAGCGCCGGTTGCCGATGTCCAGGGTGATTGCACGGCCGGCGAAGGCGTCGAGCCCGACGCTGGCGGCGATCGGCGGCGCTCCCGGCGGCAGCAGCTTGTTGAAGTCCCAGATGCCGGTGGTCGGAAGATGCAGCTGTATGCCGCCTGCATCTACGTCGACGTTGTCGCAACGCTTCAGATCGAGCCGGTCGCCGCGCATGCGAAACCCGGTCAATTGACCCCATGGCTCGCATCCCAGCTGCGCGGCAGTCTCGGGCGTCACGACCGTGAGACCACCGCCGGTGTCCATGACGAAGAGCTGCTCCTTGCCTTTGATCCTGGCGCGAAAGGCCCAGTGCTCGTCGACATACGGCTCGAGCGGAATGACGATGGGTTTGAGGCTCGCCGCACCCGCCGGCAGAGCGATCGCGATGAACGCGAGCAGACCTTTGATGGACACCCGGGAACCTCCGGTGAGCCCTACGCGCATCACCGCCGGCAATTTCCCTTCAAGCTTTCTTGCTGAACTGCTCGATGAAGACGCTGAGCCGGCGAAACTCGTCCTGCAGGCTCGCGACCAGTGCTTTGGCGCCGCCCAGCTGTCCCAGCTTCGCTCGCGTCTCCAGGTCTCCGGCGTGACCGCCCAGGCCGGCGAAGCCGATGCTCAGCGAAGACCCCTTGATCTTGTGGGCCAGCACCGCCGCGGCGCTGCCGTCTCCAATTTCAGCTGCTCGCGCCAGATCGCGCAGGTGCCCGGCGGTGATGGAGAGAAAGGGCGCGAGCAGCGTGGAGTAGAAATCTCCCTGCTGGGCGAACATCTCCTTCATCTCTTCGAACACCGGCCCGTCCAGAACCGGCGTGGTCCAGCGCGAGAGCACGTTCCACAGCCCCTGCCGGGTGATGGGTTTGCTGATGTAGTCGTCCATGCCGATGCCCAGGCAATGCTCGCGGTCGCCGCTCACCGCGTTGGCCGTCACCGCGATGATGGGAATGCGGCCTCCTTGCAGCCGCTCGCGCTCGCGGATGGCGGCCGTCGCGGCGAAGCCGTCCATGCCCGGCATCTGGCAGTCCATCAGCACCACGTCGAAGGTCGATCGCTCGAGCGCCGCCAGCACTCCAAAGCCGTCGCCGGCGACGGTGGTGGTCGCGCCCATGCCCTCGAGGATCTTCTCCGCCACGCGCTGGTTGACGAGGTTGTCCTCCGCCAGGAGCACGCGCAGCCTCGCGGTCAGGACGGCCTTCACGCCGAGCGGCGGCGAGACCTCCCTGGCCGTGTGCCGGGTGATGAGCGGACCCGCCTCGCCCTGCTGCCTGCGCTCGAGCAGCAGGCTGAGCACGGTGGTCAGCGTCTCGCTGCGGGCCGGCTTGACGAGAAACGCGTCGAAGCCCGCGCTCTCCATCACCGCCGCATCGCCCTGCACTCCCGAGGAGGTGAGCATGAGCAAGCCGAGCCGCGCCAGGAGCGGGTCAGCGCGAAGCATCCGGCCCACCTGCTCGCCGCTCGCGCCCGGCAGATGATGGTCGACGACCGCGGCCGAGAAGTGGTGATTGGTCAGCGTCGCCGCGCGCAGCTTGTCCAAGGCCTCCGGGCCGGTGGTGGCGCTCTCGACCGCCACGCCCAGCCGGCTCAGCTGGCCGCGCAGGATGCTCAGGTTCGCCTCGTTGTCGTCGAGCACCAGCACGCGAGCGCCGCGGAGGATGGCGGGCTCGGGCGCGGCCCGCGGCTGCTGGTGATCCTCGGGCAGCTCGAGCGAGACGGTGAAGGTAGACCCCTTGCCTGCCGCGCTGCTCAGCTCGATGCGCCCTGCCATTCCCTCGACGATGCGCTTGCAGAGCACCAACCCCAGGCCCGAGCCGCCGTACCTTCGCGAGGTGGAGGCGTCGGCCTGCGAGAACGCCTGGAAGAGCCGCTGCTGCGCCTCGGGCGAGATGCCGATGCCCGTGTCGGAGACCGCGATTTGAAACGCCGCCTTGCCGCGAAAGCCGCCGAGAAAGCGCGTCTTCACCAGCACGTGCCCGGCGGTGGTGAACTTGATCGCGTTGGAGATGAGGTTACCCAACACCTGGCGCAGGCGGCTGGGGTCGCCGATGAACCTGGCCGGGCCGTCCTCGTCGATGTCCACCAGCAGCTCGACCGCGCCAGAGGCGGTCTTGGGCCGCTGCAGCTCCACCACGTCGAAGACCAGGGAGGCGAGATCGAACGGGATCGATTCGAGCGAGA
>DATBAA010000738.1:0-3283 GCA_036271755.1 Myxococcales bacterium
CTGAATGCGAATCAGGCGACGTTTATTCGTGCATAGAGGCTGGCAATCAAGCGAGGCGCGCGGCAGGCGGCAACAAGGCTTCAATAGCGTGGACAGCAGCAGAGACTTTTCACTCGCACGCATGTGATCTTGGCCAAGCAGCGTTTTGTTCCGAGAAGACGAAATAGCTCGCAGGGCGAGCCCAGCGGGCGGTTGACTCTCGACGGGAGCCCGCGCGGTCCGCAGCTTTCGGCATCATGAAAGCCATCCTACTGACGGAATACGGCGATGTGGACAAGCTGCAACTCAAGGACGTTCCCAGCCCCAAGCTGAAGAAGGGCGAGGTGCGGGTCAAAGCGGCGTTCACCAGCATCAACCCGGTGGACTACAAGATCCGCGACGGCTCGGCCAAGGCGATGTTCCCGCAGACCTTCCCGGCCATCCTGGGCAAGGACGTGGCGGGCGAGATCGTGGAGGTAGGCGAGGGCGTGACCGGCTGGAACAAGGGCGACAAGGTGCTCGCCTTCGTCGACCACACCTACGCGGAAGAGGTCGCCGTGCCGGCCGCTGCCCTGGCCAAGGTGCCGGCGGGCCTGAGCCTCGACCAGGCGGCCGTCCTGCCGCTGGTGACGACGACCGGCGCGCAGCTCATCGAGCACACGAACGTGCAGAAGGGCCAGACCATCCTGGTGACCGGCGCCGTCGGCCCGGTCGGACGCACCGCGGTCTACGCGGCCAAAGAGCGCGGCGCCAAGGTCATCGCGGGCGTGCGCAAGAAGGACAAGGAGAAGGCCAAGGATCTGCGCGTGGACAGCGTCGTGGCCATCGACGACGACGCCGAGATCGCCGCGCTGCCCGAGCTGGACGTCCTCGCCACCACGGTCTTCGGCGACGTCAATGCCAAGCTCGCCGCGCGCGTGCAGAAGGGCGGAACGGTGGGCAGCGTCATCGGCCCGGTAAAGGGCGCGGAGGAGCGCGGCCTCAAGGTGAGCGCGTTCAGCGCCCAGGCCAACGGCAAGCAACTGCAAGAGCTGGCGGAGGCGGTGGCCAAGGAGCGCTTGCGGATTCCCATCGTGAAGCGATTCAAGTTGGAGCAGATCGGCGAGGCCCACAGGGCGGCCGAGAAGAGCCCGGGCGGCAAGATCTTGATTACAATCTAGCGGTGCGCATCGCGATCCTGGGAAATTCAGGCTCGGGCAAATCGACGCTGGCCCAGCAGCTGGGGGCCGGCGTTCCCGTGCTCGATCTCGACACCGTCGCTTGGGAGCCCAACCAGATCGCCGTCGCGCGGTCCGACGAGGCTGCCCTGAAAGACGTCGAGAGCTTTTGCAACGCGGACAATTCGGCGCGGAAGCATGCAAGGAGCATTGCCGGAAGCGGCCGTGGGAGCCGCACAAGTACGCCTCGCGCGCCGAACAGGACGCAAAGCTGCAATTCTTGCTGCAATGGGTAGATGATTATTACGTGCGCGACGGCAGCATGTCGCTCAAAGGCCACCGCGCGCTCTTCGACGGCTATAGCGGGCCGAAGCGCGAAGTCACTTAGGCTCTGGCTGCTTGTCCTTGCCGGGCAGCACGTAGACGCGCACCTCGCGGCTGCCGACTTCGTACAGATTGGCGCCGTCCCATTCGCCCCCGGCCGGGTTGGCGATGTGGATGGCGCGGACCTGCGTCTGGCTGTGCAGCGTGTGCCGCGGGAACTTCGCCGGCGGGTATTGGCCTTTGTACCATTTGACCGCCTCGTCCCAGGTCTGCGCCAGGCGATAGCGGTCGTCGTCGATCTTCACCGCGCCGTCGGGGAGCGAGAAGCCGCGGCCCTTGAAGCCGGGGCCGGCCGCGATCAAGAGCGCCGCAATCAGGAGTGACTTCATTTAATCTTCTCCAGCGCCGCGTCGATGCGCTTCAGGGTCTTCTCTTTGCCCAGGAGCACGATGGTTTCGAAGAGCGGCGGACTCACCGTCGTGCCCGTCACCGCCACGCGAACGGGCTGCGCCAGCTTGCCCAGGCCCAGCCCGCGCGACTCCGCCAGCGCGCGGAACGACTGCTCCAGCTCGTGCGCGCCCTTGTCGAAGCCCGCCTCGATGAGCCCGCGCGCTTCGACCAGCAGCCCCCGAGTCTCGGCAGTGAGATTCTTCGCGACGGCCTTCTCGTCATAGGTCGGCAGATCGGGAACCATATAGGCGTTCCAAGCCTGCGAGATCTCCGTCAGCCGCTTCGCCCGCTCCTGCATGAGCTTCACGAACTCCGTCGAAGTGCCGGTGATGCGCGCCAGCTCGTCGGGCGACGCCTTCTTGATCCACTCCTGGTTCAGCCACTCGAGCTTCTGCGGATTGAAGACGCCCGCCGTGGCGCCCACGTGCTCCCAGTCGAACTTCTCGATCAGGTCGGCGATGGTGAAGATCTCCTCGTCGCCGTGCGACCAGCCCAAGCGGACGAGGTAATTGACCAGCGCGCCCGGCAAAAAGCCGTCGTCGCGATACTGCAGCACGCTCACCGCGCCGTGCCGCTTCGAGAGCCGCTGCTTGTCCGCGCCGAGGATCATCGGCAGGTGCGCGAAGACCGGCACGGGGTACTCGAGCGCCTGGTACATGAGGATCTGCCGCGGCGTGTTCACCACGTGGTCGTCGCCGCGCGAGACCATGGTGATCTGCATCTCGATGTCGTCCACCACCGCGCCGAAGTTGTAGAGCGGCACGCCGTCGGTGCGCAGGATCACCTCGTCCTGGAACTGCTCGTGGTCCGTCGTGATGGGACCCTTCACCAGATCGTCGAAGGTGGTGGAGCCCTTCGTAGGCATGAGGAAGCGCACCACCGCGTTGGGCGTGCCCTTGGGGAGATGCTTGTCACGGCAAGTACCAGGATATTTGAAGCCGCGCTTCTCGGCCTGCGCCTGCTTCCGCAGCACGTCCAGCGTCTCCTTCGAGCAGTCGCAGCGGTAGGCCTTGCCGGCAGAGATGAGCTTTTCGGCGTACTGGTCGTACGTAGCGAGTCTCTGCGTCTGGAAGTAAGGCGCGTGCGGGCCGCCCACCTCGGGCCCTTCGTCCCAGTCGAGGCCCATCCATTTCATGCCGTCCAGGATGGCCTGCACCGACTCCTGCGTGCTGCGCTCGCGGTCGGTGTCCTCGATGCGGAGGACGAAGGTGCCCTTTTGCTGCCGCGCCCAGAGCCAGTTGAAGAGCGCGGTGCGGGCCCCGCCGATGTGCAGGTAACCGGTGGGAGAGGGGGCGAATCGGACGCGGACAGGAGGCATGGCCCGATGCGCTTAACAGACGCGAGGGTCCGATTCAACGAAGAGTCGTGGTAGA
>DATBAA010000739.1:0-3953 GCA_036271755.1 Myxococcales bacterium
CTGCGTGCGGCCCCAGCAGATGCGCGCCGGCACCCAGCGGCTCATGCAAGCCATCGAGGCTGTGCGGCGGTGATGGCTTGGGGCGGCTTTTGGGTGCACGGATGCCGGCGCGGGGGCGCACGCACGCGCGGCTTCAGACACGCAAGAAATCGTCCCCGAAGCTCGCTCGTACTTTTTCGAGCAGGGCGATTTCTTGAACTCGCCTCGCGTGCGTGCACCCCCACACCGGCTTCCTGCGCGCGCAGAGCCGTCCCAAGCCATCCCCAGCCGCGCAGTCGATCCTGAACACCGCTGCGAGCGATGCCTACGCGAGTTGGCGGTGCTGCAAAGACGAACGCGCGACGAGGCCCTGCCGGGTGTGGTCATGAGCGCGCGAGAAGCCGAGAGTTCTTCGATCACCACACCCGGCAGGGCTTCGGGCTCACCATCGGGTCGCCCGCCTTGCAGGAGAAGGCCTGCTGGAACTCCGGCAGGTCGGCGACGATGCCGTTGATGCGATACCTGCCCGGCGAGTGCGGGTTGGTGATGGCGTTGGCGCGCAGGTTCTCCGGCCGGTTGTTCTCGCAAGCCCACTGCGCGAAGCCGACGAAGAACCGCTGGTCGGGCGTGAAGCCGTCCACCGGCATGAGCCGCTGCGCCTGGGTCTCCTTCTTCCACGCCAGATACGCCAGCAGCGTGCCCGCCAGGTCGGCCACGTCCTCGCCCGAGGTGAGCTTGCTGTTGATGTGGATGTCGTCGACGATGACGTACTGCGCGTATTGATCGCGCACGCACTGGACGCGCTCCTCGAACTTTACCGCGTCCTCCTTGGTCCACCAGTCGCGCAAGTTGCCCTGCGGGTCGAACTGCCGGCCCTGATCGTCAAAGCCGTGCGACAGCTCGTGGCCGATGGTCGAGCCGGTGTTGCCGTAGTTGGGCGCGGCGTCGAGCTTCGGATCGTACAGCGGCGGCTGCAGCACGCCCGCGGGGAAGTTGATGTCGTTCATCTGCGGGTTGTAGTAGGCGTTCACCGTCGGCGGCGTCATGCCCCACTCGCCGCGATCGACCGGCTTGCCAATCTTGGCCAGCTGCCGCCGCGACTCGAACACCGTCGCGCGCACCAGGTCGCCGTGGAAGTCGCCCGGCTTCACCGTAAGCTTCGAATAGTCGCGCCAGGTGTCGGGGTAGCCGACCTTGTTGCGGATGGTCTTGAGCTTGGCCAGCGCGGCGGTCTTGGTCTCGGGGCTCATCCAGTCGAGCTTCTCGATCTCCTCCTGCATCGAGTCTTCGATGAGCTTCGTCATCCGCACCGTGTCGTCTTTGGTCTTGGCGGTGAAGGTCTGCTTGACGAACATCTCGCCCAGCGCGAAGCCCAGCTTGCGATCGACGAAGCGCACGCAGCGCTTCCAGCGCGGCGGCTGCTCCGCGGTGCCGCGCAGGGTGTGCGCGAAGAAGTCGAAGCTCTCCTTCTCGACGGGCGCCGCCAGCGAGTCGGCGCGGGCGTGGATCAAGTGCCACTTCAAGTACGTCTTCCAGGCCGGCAGCTTCTCGGTCAGGAGCTGCGCATTGAGCGCGGTGAAGAAGCCCGGCTCGGTGACGTTGAATGTCTTGAAGGCGCCCAGCTTCGCCAGGTAGCGATCCCAGGCAAACTGCGGCGTCAACTCGCGGAGCTTCGCCAGCGTCGTCTTGTGATCGAGGTTGTGCGGGTTGCGCCGCTCGACGCGCGTGAGCGACGCCTTGGCCAGCGCCGTCTCGAGACGCATCACCGTCTGCGCGCCGCCCGCGGGGTCCTTCTCGCCGACGAAACCGAGCATGGCCTGGACGTGCTGCAGGTACTTTGCCCGCAGCTCCTGCGACTTCGCGTCGTCCTTCACGTAGTAGTCGCGATCGGGCAGGCCCAGCCCGCCGGCCGAGGCAACGGCGATCACCTGCGAGGCGTCTTGCAGATCCTGATCGCTGCCGAAGTTGAAGAGCGTCCCCCCGCGGCCCGCGGCGAGCTGCAGCCCCGGCAGCAGCGCCGCCAGGTCCGCCACCGACTTGAGCCCGTCGATGGCCTGCAGCTCTTTGGTCAGCGGCGAGACCCCGAGCTTGTCGATGGCCGCGGTGTCCATGCACGACTCGAAGAAGGTCCGCGCTTTCTGCTCTTGCGGCGAGACCTTCCCCGCGGCGGGCGCGGTCAGCAGGCCCCAGAGGTACTGCGTGTTGTCGTTGCCCAGCTTGCCGTAGACGCTCCACGAAGCCTGGTCGGCCGGAATGGGGTTGGCCTTCATCCAGCCGCCGCAGCTGAACTGGTAGAAGTCCGCGCACGGGCTGGCCGTCTTGTCCATCGCGGCCAGATCGAGGCTAGGCGTGTACGGCAGCGCGCGCAGCGGCGCGACCTGGAGCTGTGCGACCGCCGCCAGAGGGAAGAGGAACAAGAGTCGCTTCAGCATGATTTACCCGCGCCTAAGAATTCCGCCTAAGAGTTCCGCCTAAGAGTTCCGATGGTAAAGCCACCAGCCCAACGCAGCAGCAGAGGCGGCGACGAGGAGCGCGATGATGATCTGCCGCCGCGCCCGCGCCTTCTTGTCCTCGAACGGATCTTCCAAGGATCGGCGCGACCCGGGCGGCAGCGCCTTGATGGCGGTCAGCGAAGTGCCCAGCGGGATGTTCACCTTCACCCGGCCGTTCACCGCCCAGCCATTCGCATCCAGCATGGGCCCCAGCGTGCGCGCCCGCAGCTTGAGGAAGGCCAAGAGCATCGACGGACCGGAAATAGCCAGCAGCACGCCCGCCACCGCGATCAGCTTCGACCACCACGGCTGCAGCTGCAAAAAGCCCGAGACGAGGCCGCCGAAGAGCGCGCCGATGGCGCCCACGCCCACGCCCAAGGCGGCGATGATGCCCACCATCTTGCCGGTGTCCACCGGCGGCGGCACCACCGGCTTGCCATCGAGCGAGCCCGCGAGCTTGGCGTCCGCGTCCTTCTCTTTGGCCGCGGCGAACTTCAGGGCCTGCTCTTCGACCAAACGCATGAACTTCTTGTAGGGCGCGAAGAACGCCTGGCGGATGGAGATGGGGTTCTCGATCACCTTGATGATGTTCGCGTCCCAGTCGCGGCCCTGGCGGTCGTAGAAGATGCCATTGCGGCCGACCATCAGGTAGTCGCTGTCGCCCTGGGTGAAGCAGGCGGCGATCTTCATCGCCTCGCCCGACGGCCGCCGGCACTCGCAGTAGGCGATGTACATGCGGCTCAGCGACGCCAGGCCGGCGTGCGCGCCCGGGTCGTCGACGCGGACGCAGAGCTCGCAGCTGCGGCTGTCCAGATAGAGCGTGCCGGCCTGGAAGATGGCCGAGCGGGTCGGGTCGTAGAAGTCGGCGAAGTTGACGAAGTTGCGCAGCAGCGTGTGCAGGTCGCGCTTGTAGTGGACGAGGCGCACCACGTCGGCCACCGCGTTGGCCTCGGGCGTCAGCTCTTCGTCCTGCGCGATCAGCTTCGCGATCGACTCTTTGGCGGTCGAGGCCAGCAGCGCTTCGGCCCGCGCGAGGCCCAGCTTCTCCACCGAGGCGCCGGCCTTGCTCTTCAAGTATTCGCCGTAGCGCGCGAGCTTTTCGCGCAGCTCCAGCCACTCGCTCTCGCGCAGCTCGCTCTTGCCCGTCAGCCGCGCCAGGGCAGCCGTGCGCGCGGCCCAGGCGGGGTTCACGCCCTCGAGCAGCGGCAGCGCCCGGCCGGGCTCGACGCGCGCCAGCGGCAGCGCGGCCACTTCCGGCGCGGAGCTCACGTCCTTGTTGGTCAGCGACACCAGCTCGGCGTCGGTGGCGTTCAGCAGCGTCGAGCCGCGCGGGTCGTAGGCGGCGAGGCGGCAGCGCTGGAAGTAGTCGGCGGCCTTCGTCTCCAGATCGGCCACCGCCGCATAGCGCGCCGCGGTGCCTTCGGCGAAGGGCAGCAGCGCCGCGTCCTGGCCCTTGCGCAGCCACTCCGCGTGCGCGGCCAG
>DATBAA010000740.1:0-2079 GCA_036271755.1 Myxococcales bacterium
CGCCGCGATCTGCGCCGCGCCGAGTATGGCGACGAGCGCGACCCCGCGGTGCGCGCGGTCCAGGAGCGCATCTCGCCATTGAATTCGGTCGACAAGATCTCCGCCGAGATGTTCGTGGTGCAGGGCCACAACGACCCGCGCGTGCCGCAGTCGGAGGCGGAGCAGATCGTCAAGGCCCTGCGCGGCCGCGGCAAGGAGGTCTGGTACCTGCTGGGCCTCAACGAGGGCCACGGCTTCCGCAAGAAGGAGAACGTCGACGCGCTGGCCGTCGACGTGTTGCTCTTCTTGCAGCAAAAGCTCGCTCCGCCGCCGCCCAAAACCTGATTCTGTTAGGCTCTGGAAATGGCCATTTCGTTTGGAACGATTGCGCCGATCTTTCCCGTTCGCGACGTCAAGACCGCGCTGGAGCACTATGCCCAGCTCGGCTTCAGGGCCATTGCGTATGAAGACCCGGCAGCGGGCGAGCCTTATTATGGCTTCGTCTCCCGCGGCTCGGTGCAGTTGCATCTGACGCTCTTTCGCGAGCTGAAGACGGCCTCTTCCGCCTCGGCCTGCTACCTCTACGTCGAGAACGCCGACGCGCTGTACGAGGATTGGAAAGCAGCCAAACCCAAAGGCCGCCTGCTCGAGCCGAAGGACACGCCGTACGGCCTGCGCGAGTTCGCCCACGTCGATCCGGACGGCAACCTCATCCGCATCGGCTCCAAGCTCACGAAGTGATCATTTGGGCGCGACCCATTGCTCACCGGCTGGTTGAGCCGTCCCTCCATCGACCCATCTTAGTCCGGACGCACGATGAGCGTCGCGTAGCCGGCCTTGGGCACTTCAATGACCTTGTCCTGGATGAGCCGGTCCACCACTTCGGCGTCGTAGAAGTGGTACCACCAGAGCGCGAACTCCGGGAACGAGACCGCGCTGACATAGGGCGAGGCCCGGTAAGCAGCCACCAACTTCGCGCGATCGGCGTTCAAGATCTGCAGCAGCTCGGGCGCGAAGAGGTCGGCGAGCGCGGGCAGCTCCGAGTAGGCCGCCTTGCCCACCATCACCGTGCCCTGCTGCAGGAGCGGCTGGACGTCGCCGGCCTTGAGCCCCACCAGCGGATCTTGCGGCCGCTTGTTGCCGTAGGTGATGACCCAATAGTCGCCTTGGTGAGGCTCGGCGTGGGTATAGATTCCCAATGAAGCAGTGGACCCGTCCACCTTCTCCAAGCCCACCGCATAGAACTGCTTGCCGTTGCGCGCCGGCGGATAGCCGTCGAGGAACTCGTTGCGGACGTTCTTGGTCTGCCAGCGGTCGAAGAGCACGTCGCCGAAGAGGATCATCGAGAGCGACCGCGCCTTCACTTCATTGAGCTGCAGCGCTTCGCGAAAGCGCTTCTCCCAGTCTTTTTTCTTGGCCTCGATGGCTTTGACCGTGGCTTCGACGGCGGGCTTGTCCAGCGCGCGAAACCAGGCGGCGTCGGCTTTGTGGAGGATGGGAAAGGTGGGCGTGAGCTTGCCGTCGATCTCGCGCAGCAGCTCGTCGCGGGTCAGCTCGTCGATGTGCTTCTTCAGCTCGGCGGGCTTCAGCTGGATGGCGTCCATGGGCAGGCCCAGCCGCAGGCGATCGCAGATCTGCACGTTGAGCGCGTCTTCCTCGTCGGAGCTGCCGTTCAAGATGGCCGGCACCGAGTCGGTGGAGGCGGCGACCACCAGCAGCTCGTACGGCGGCGGCGCTGCCAACACCGGCGCCGCGCAGATCAGGAGGCCCAGAACAAGGCTTTTCATTTGTCGTCAACACCTCGGAGAGAACAACATTCCCAGCGGCAAAGACGATAGCCCGCCGCATTGCTTTGGGGTATCCGACCAAGAATGCTGCTGCCGCTCGCCATCGCCCTGGCCACCGCCGCGCGTCGCTGCACGATGACGCGATCACGTATCGCGAAGCCCTGAAGCTGGGCGGGTCTGCCTGGCCTCGTCGCGATCACGCAGTCGAGCAGCTGATCGGCGCGCTGCAGGCGAAAGATCCGCACGAGTGCGCGCCGATCGCGGCGGAGCGCGCGCCGCTGCTGCCGCGCGAGCACGTCTTCGTCAACGTGGC
>DATBAA010000741.1:0-4189 GCA_036271755.1 Myxococcales bacterium
CGAAGATCTTCACCACTTTGCCGCGCGGAGTGCTGCCGTCCTCGCGGCAGATGGCGACGGTCTGGCCCACTTCGACCGAGCCGCTGCTGAGGCGGCCGATGGCGAGGCGTCCCACGTAGTCGTCGTAGTCCGTGTTGGCGACCAACATCTGCAGCTTGTCGTGCGTGGTCTGCGCGACTTTGGGCGGCGGAATGGTCTCCAAGATCGAATCCAGCAGCGGGTCGAGGCTGCGCGCGCGAGAGCCCGGGACCTCGTCCTTGTGCGGAACCGCGCCCGGCGCGGCAGCGAGGCCCACCGGCAGGTCGTCGAAGTCCGACAAGCGCAGCGAGGAGCGGCCGGCGCGGGCCACGGCGTAGACGACCGGGAACTCGATCTGGTGCTCGTTCGCGCCCATGTCGATGAAGAGCGAGTAGATGGCGTCCAGCACTTCCACCGGCCGCGCGTCCTGGCGGTCCACCTTGTTGACGACGACCACCGCGGGCAGTCCCAGCGCGAGCGCCTTGCCGAGCACGAAGCGCGTCTGCGGCAGCGGGCCTTCCGCGGCGTCGACCAAGAGCAGCACGCCGTCCACCAGGCGCAACCCGCGCTCCACCTCGCCGCCGAAGTCGGCGTGGCCGGGCGTGTCGACGATGTTGATCTTCACCCCGCGATAGTTGATGGCCGTGTTCTTGGCGAGAATGGTGATGCCCTTCTCGCGCTCCAGGTCGTTCGAATCCATGGCGCGGTCCACCATGGCCTCGTTGGCCCGGTAGATGCCGGTCTGGCGAAGCATGAAGTCGACCAACGTGGTCTTGCCATGGTCGACGTGGGCGACGATGGCGATGTTGCGGATTTTCTCGCGGAGCAGCATGTACGTCTCTTTCCAATGAAGTTCGGCGCGCGCTTACTAGCGCGTTGCGTCGAGCGGAGCAACAGAATGAACTTAGCGGTGCTGGGGCCACACCACTTGGCAGTGCAGGTGACCGACCTCGCGGCCGCGGAGGGCTTCTACCACGGCGTGCTCGGTTTGCCCGTGCTGAAGCGCTGGCCTTTCGAGGATGGGCGGGCAGGGGAGCGGGCGCTCTGGCTTTCGGCCGGTCCCGACACTTTTGTCGCTTTGGAGCGCGCGACGGAGCCCATGCGGCCTGCCGATTTTAGCGATCCCGAGGCGCGGCTGCACCTCTTCGCGCTGCGCATCGCGCCTGGGGACCGCGCGGCCTGGGAGAAGAAGCTGGCGGAGGCCGGCGTCGAGATCGTCCACCGCTCGCGTTGGACGCTCTACGTGCGCGATCCGGACGGCAACCGCATCGGCCTCTCGCACCATCCCTACGATCCCATGTCCTCGAGGCTGCGGCAGCAGGGCATCCAGGACGAGCGCGTGCTGGCGGCGTTCGACAGCGTCGCGCGCGAAGCGTTCGTGCCGGCGGAGTCGCGGGCGCAGGCGCTGGAGGATCGGCCGCTCGACATCGGCTTCGGGCAGACCATCTCGCAGCCGTACATCGTCGCGCTCATGACCGAAGCGCTGCAGCTCGAGGCCGGACAGCGCGTGCTGGAAGTCGGCACTGGCAGCGGTTACCAGACCGCCATCCTCGCTTCACTGGGAGTGAAGGTCTTCAGCCTGGAGAAGATCCCCGAGCTGTCGCAGCGGGCCGAGCAGGCTTTGAAGGCCTTCGAAGGAGTGAAGCTGCAAGTCGCGGACGGCGCGCTCGGCTGGCCCGAGGAAGCTCCCTTCGATGCGATCCTGGTCGCGGCGGCGCCTACGGCCGTTCCGCCGGCGCTGCTCGAACAGCTGGCGCCCGGCGGACGGCTGGTCATTCCCGTCGGCCCCGATCCGATGCATCAAGAGCTGCAGCTGTGGACCAAGGGCTTCGACAAGCCGCGCGTGCTCAGCCAGGTGCGCTTCGTCCCGCTGATTTAAGCCGCTGGCTTTCCGGCGATGGGCAGCCGGATGAAGAACGTCGTGCCCTTGCCGATCATCGTCTCGAACGTCAGCTGCCCGCCGTGCTGGTTGACGATCATGTTCTGGGCGATGGCCAGGCCTTGCCCCGTGCCGCGGCCCAGCTCCTTGGTGGTGAAGAACGGGTCGAAGATGCGCCCGCGGATCTCTTCAGGAATGCCGCCGCCGGTGTCGCCCACGGAGATGACCGCGTCGCCGCCTTCGCGTCGCGTCTTCACCGAGATGACGCCGCGGCCGCCGCGCGCCTTCTCCAGATCTCCGATGGCATGCGCCGCGTTGACCAGGATGTTGAGGACCACCTGGTTGATCTCGCTCAGGTGGCACTTCACGGAGGGCAGCTCGCCAAAGTCCGTGTCGACGTCGGCGACGTATTTGTATTCGTTCTTGGCGATGATCAGCGTGTCGCCGATGGCCTGGTTCAAGTCTGCGTCGGCCATCTCGATGCCCGACGGATGGGCGAACGACTTGAGCGAGCGAACGATGGTCGCGACGCGCTCCAGCCCTTCGGCGCAGCGGTCAAAGGCCTTCGGCATCCGCTCGCGCAGGTAGGGCAGGTCGGCGGCCTTCTCAGCCGCCAGGGCCGCGTACACCGCGGCGGGCACCGCCTCCTTGAGCTCCGCCGCGCTGTGCTCGCGAGCCACGAGGCTCCCGCGGAAGCCTTGGATGACGCCGATGAGCCGGAGGAGATCGTCCGTCGCCTCGCGCAAGAAGGTGATGCTGTCGCCGAGGAACTGCACCGGCGTGTTGATCTCGTGCGCCACGCCCGCCACCAGCGCGCCCAGCACGGCCATGTGCCGCGACGACGCCAGCTCCGCCTGGGTGCGCTTCTTCTCGGTCGCGTCGTCGGAGACCACCACCGCGCCCACCACCTTTCCGCCTCGCTCGATGGGCCCCATGCGGCTCTCGAACCAGAGCACCGAACCGTCATCTCCGATGGCGGTGGTCTCGTAGGTGTGGGGCACTCCCAGCATCAGCACCGACTTGAAGATGGCCTGGACGTGGGGCCGCCGCTCGACGGGAATGAAGTTGAGGAAGTTCGATCCGATGACCTGCGCTTTGTCCCACTCGGGCTGGATCCGGTTCATGAAGACGATCCGGCCCTCGAGGTCGAGCCCCATGATCGACGCCGGGGCATTCTCGAGCACCATTTGAGCATCGACGTTCATCGGAGGAGCCAACAGTTCTGTAGGGCGGGTGGACAAGCGGACCCCTGGCTGATTGAACCTTGTCGGCACATGCGTCTTTTTCGAGAACCCCGATGACCAGCCGGCGGCAATTCATTGCGCGGTTGGCGCAGGTAGGTGGATTCGGCGCGGCGTATGCCTCCATGCGCGCCTTGGGCATGACCGGCGAGCCGACGCAGAACCCTCCGTTGCACCTGGCGCGCGCGTCGAAGGGCCAAAGCGTAGTCATTCTCGGCGCGGGCATGGCCGGGCTGGTCTCGGCGTGGGAGCTGAGCGAGGCCGGCTACGAAGTCACCGTCCTGGAGGCGCGCGATCGCGTCGGTGGCCGCAACTGGACGGTGCGCCGCGACACCGTGGTCACCATGAACGACGGCACCACCCAGAAGTGCGCCTTCAGCGACGGCGAATACCTCAACGCCGGCCCGGCGCGCCTGCCCAGCCACCACCAGGGCATGCTCGGCTACTGCCGCAAGTTTGGCGTCGAGCTGGAGACCGAGGTGAACCTGAGCCGCAGCGCCATGATGCAGTCTCCGCGCGCCAACGGCGGCAAGCCCTTCCGCCTGCGCCAGGCCGTCTCCGACACCCGCGGCCACGTCTCCGAGCTGCTCGCCAAGGCCATCAACCGCGGCCGCCTCGACGATCAGCTCACGCTCGAGGATCGCGATCGGATGATCGCCTTCTTGAAGCTCTATGGTGACTTGAACCGGACGACCAACGAGTACCTTGGGTCCGACCGGTCGGGCTACAAGATCGTCCCCGGCGCCGCCGATCAAAAAGGAGTCGCGTTCGATTCGTTGTCGATGCACGAGCTGCTCGACGCCGACCTCTGGATCGGCGTCATCTTCGACGAGATGATCGATTGGCAGGCCACCATGCTGCAGCCGGTGGGCGGCATGGATCAGGTCCCGCGCGCCTTCGAGAAGCGCTTGAAAGGGAAGATCCAGCGCGGCGAGGAAGTGACGGCGATCCGCAAGAGAGAGAAGGGCGTGGCGGTCAGCCATCGCAACTTGAAATCGGGACAGGTGAAGACCATTCAAGCCGACTATGCGATCTGCACGCTGCCCTTCAA
>DATBAA010000742.1:0-8485 GCA_036271755.1 Myxococcales bacterium
TCGATGCCCATGGCCTTCACCTCTTCGGGGTTCTTCGCGCCGACGTCCAGGAAGACCCACTCGCGCGGAAAGGGCTTGGTGCGCTCTTCTTGCGGCACGATGTGGATGTCGCGGATGCCCGTCACCGCCCGCACCGGCCCCTTGCTGCCGATGATGGTCCAGCGCTGATCGAAGAGCGCCGCGTCCAGCCAGCCGCCCAGCATCTGCATGGTCAGATAGCCTTCGGGGGTGACGCGCCGGACCAGGCCGCCCAGCTCGTCCATGTGCGCGTCGATCATCACGCGCGGGCCGCTGCTGCCCTGCACCGCGATGACCGAGCCCAGGCCGTCATAGGACAATTTGTCGCTGAACGGCTTCATCCGTTCGACCATCACTTTGCGGACGGCCTCTTCGTAGCCAGATGGGCCCGGCGCGTCCGCCAGCTGCTGCAGGAGCGTGGTGGTGTCGTCAGGTGTAGCCGCGGCGGCCAGCAGGGCGAATAAGATGGGAATCATTGGTTGCGCACATTAGTTGCCCAAGGGCGCCTTGTCTTCTAGAGCAACGTTCAACTACGATCGTCTTTTACATTTGTAAGTCGTTATCGCACACACGGGTAATTCAACGATGACCGCAGCTACGCAGATCTCTTCAGACGTCACGCCAGCCGTCGCACCGCACGAAGTGGCGGCCCTGAAAGAGGCTTACGCCCGGGAGGGCTACGCCATCATTCCGGCCGCGGTCGCGCCTTCGATCCTGGCGGGGTTGCACAAGGCCATCTTCGACAAGTTCGAGAGCGACAAGGCCTCTGGCAAGCTCTTCAACGGCGGCGGCCTCTTCACCGGCCACCTGAACTGCTTCCCCGGCGAAGCCTCGCGCGCCGTCTACACCGCTTTGCAAGAGCGCGGCGTCATCGATCTCATCAAGGAGATCTTCCCCGGCGCGGTTCGCATGCCCAACGTGGGCCTCAACTTCAACCTGCCCGGCAGCGTCGCGCAGCACTACCACGCGGATCGGCCGTTCACGCAGGAGTTCATCATCTGCAACATCGCGGTGGTGGACACGGTCGTCGAGAACGGCGCCATCGATCTCCTGCCGGGCACGCAGAAGAAGTTCTATCCGTTCTGGAAGTTCGCGCTGGAGGGCGCTTACAAGCTCAGCAAGCGCATCGAGATGAAGCAGGGAGACGTGCTCATCCGCAGCTCCAACCTCTGGCACCGCGGCATGCCCAACCTGTCGAAGAATCCGCGGCCGATGATGGCGCTGACCTGGGAGGACGGCGGCAGCGTCATGGACGACTCGTTCGCGTTCGAGGGCGGCGAGATCGCCTTCCGCGCCAACTGGTTCCAGCCCAACGCGCTGGGCCGGCTGCGCGAGCGGACGTTCGCGGCGGCGCCCATCACCTACGACGCCTTCCGCTTCGTGCGCTCGCTCTTCGGCGACAAGGGCTACGACCACTAAGCTGCGTTGACGTATCTGCAACGAGGGCTCGGGCCGGCCGTCGCGCAGGCGTGGAGGTCTGCCCTGGCTGCGATGCCGCGCCTTTCGATCCTGGACTGCACCGCGGGCGATCTCGCCTTGGCCTGGCCATGGTTCGAGCGCCGCGACCTCCACAAACCCGGCGTTGTCGATGCAACGAGCTTCGTGCTCATGAAGAAGCACAAGCTTCGCCGGGCCTTCACCTTCGACGCGCATTTTGCGACGGCGGGTTTCAAGATCCTGCGCGCCTCTTCGTGAGAGAGTGGCCCATGCTGTACGGGACCGCGTGGAAGGAAGATCGGACCGCCGAGCTGGTGCGGCTGGCGTTGCTGCAAGGCTTTCGGGGTATCGATACCGCCAATCAAAGGCGCCACTATCACGAGGCCGCGGTGGGCGAGGCGGTCGCGGCGTTTCTCGCCACCGGCAAAGTCACTCGCGAAGGGCTCTTCCTGCAGACCAAGTTCACTTATGTGCGCTCGCAGGACGAGCGGCTGCCGTATGATCCGAAAGCGGGCTTCGCCGAGCAGGTGCGGCAGTCGTTCGCGAGCTCTCTCGAGCACCTGCAAACGGACTACGTCGATTCCTATCTGCTGCACGGGCCGTCCACCTCGGGGCCGTTGGCTTGGGCCGATTGGGAGGTCTGGGAGACGATGCAGTCGCTGAAGCAGGCGCGGAAGATCGGCGTGAGCAATGTCTCGCTGGCGCAGCTCACCGAATTGACCCGCAAGTTCAAGCCCGCGTTCGTGCAGAACCGCTGCTATGCGCGCACCGGCTGGGACCGCGAGGTCCGCGCTTTCTGCCGGGCGAATGAGATCACCTATCAAGGTTTCTCGCTCTTGACCGCCAATGCGCGCGAGCTCAGTCAGACTGCCGTGCGCGCCGTCGTCGCGCGGAGCAAGAGGACCTTGCCGCAAGTGGTCTTCCGCTTCGCGTTACAGCTGGGAATGCTGCCGCTCTCGGGCACCACCACCGCCGCGCACATGAGCGACGACCTGCACCTCGACTTCGAGCTGACCGGGGCCGAGGTGCGCGCCATCGAGAATATCGCCGGCTAGCTCTCAGAAGCGCCAGGCGGCGATGCGGCTGGTCTTCTGTCCTTGCTTCATCTCGATGAAGCGGCTCTCGCGGACGCGAACCGCCGCCAGCGCGCGCTTGATGGCCGGCAGGTTCGAGCTCTTGGAGACCAGCGTGGTGAACCAGCGGCTACGGTCTGGTGCGCGAGCGCTCTCGTCGATGAGCTTGCGGATGAAGCGCGACTCACCGCCCGGATACCAGAGCTCCGCGCCGCCGCCGCCGAAGTTCAACACCGCGCGGTTCGTCTCGCCCAGGTTCTTCCATTTGCGCCGGGTGCCCTCCGCGGCCGCCTCGGGAGAGTCGTGAAAAGGCGGATTGCACAAAGTGACTGCGAAGGTCTCGCCGGGCTTCAGGAGCAGCATCTTCGCGGGCGACGGCTGCAGGCGCAGCTCGATCCGAAGTCCGGGATTGGATTCCACGATTCGCTTCGCCGAAGCAATCGCTCGCGGATCGGTGTCGGTGCCGGCGAAGCTCCAGCCGTACTCGTGGGTTCCAATCAAAGGGTAGACGCAGTTGGCGCCCACGCCGATATCCAAAGCCCGCACTTCCGGGCCGCGCGGAATCACCCCGTCGATCGCGAGCAGATCGGCGAGATAATGCAGATAGTCCGCGCGGCCGGGTACGGAGGGACAAAGGTAACCCGGCGGGATATCCCAATTGGCAACCCCGTAAAATTGCTTCAGCAGCGCCGCGTTCAGCGACTTGACGGCAGCCGGATCGGCGAAGTTGATCGATTCGTTGCCCCATTGATTGACGGAGACGAACCGCGACAGCTCGGGTCTCGCGGCGGTGAGCAGCTTGAAGTCGAGGCCGCCGCGATGCCGGTTGCGCGGATGCAACGTCTCCTGCCGCGGCTCACGCATCGCAGAGCAATATCAGCCGGCCTTGTAGCAGGCGAGGAGACCTAGCGTGCCCAGGCCGCAGAAGGCCAGCGGAGCCAGCGCGGGCGGCTGGCTGCCTATCTTGATGGCGCCCACCTGGCCCGGCGGCAGCCGCCAGACGGCCAGCACGCCGAGCACGTTGTGGATCGGGTGCCCGCCGGAGTGGAACCAAAGCCCGCCCAGGCCGACGGCGACGCCGGCAGCGAAGAGCACCGCCAGCGCCCGCCGCCAGCCCGGACTCCAGACCAGGAGCGTGACGGCGCCGGCGAGCAGGGTCGCTGCCGCATAGGCCAGCGGAATCCAGGCGTGCCAGGTCTCGCCGAGCGCCTCGCGATGCTCGAAGCGCAGCTCGACGACGAGCATGGCGAGGCCGCCCAGCAGGATGGACAGGAGCAGGCGGTCCTTCATGGGTCGACCACGATCTGGCCCGCCATCTCCTCGTGCCCGCCGCCGCAGAAGACGCTGCAATGAAAGTCGAAGGTGCCCGCTTTTGCCGGGACGATGCGCACGCGCGTGACCTTGCCGGCCTCGACGTTCTCGTCGATGTTCAGGTCGGGCACCGAGAAGCCGTGCTTGCGATCGAGCGAGGTGATCTCCAGCACCACCGGCTCGCCGGCTTTCAGATGAATGATGCCGGGGGTGAACTTGAAGCGCTCGGCGGTGACTTGAATGACCTTGTCTTGCGCGGGCGCCGCGAGGAGGGCCGCGAGGATGAAGGCGATCATTTCGTGCCCTCCAGCGAGTCTTCCTGGATGGCCAGCACCAGCCGCGATTCGCCGGCCGTCACCTCGCGAAACCCGAGGCCCCTGCGCGGATGAGCCGGATCCCACGGCAGCGGCGCGCGCTTGGGCTGCGAGAGCGGCGGCGGCAGCGGGAAGATGAGCGAAGTGGCGGCGTGGTGGGCAATGTCGCCGGTCTTGAAGTGATGCTCCTGGTGGATATGCCCATAGAAGACGGTCACGTTCTTGTAATGCTGCAGCAGATCGATGGCCTTGCTGCCGTCCTTGGTCGCCCAATCCCAGCCAGGCGCCAGGTCGAAGAGCGGCCGGTGGGTGAAGATGACGATGGGCGCGTCCTGCTTGAGCGGCCGCAGATCGTTGAGCAGCCAATCGATCTGCGCGTCGCCCAGCGCCGCCGCCGGGTCGGAGACGTTGTCGAGCACCGCGAAGTGGATGCCTTTGTGATCGAATGAGTAGTGGGTCTTGCCGAAGTGCTCTTGATAAGCCGCGCCATTGTCGAGCGAGGCGTCGTGCTCGCCGGGCATGTAGTACTGCACGGGCGCCTTCAATCCGGCGACGATGGCTTTGAACTCGCGCATGCGCTTGCGGCGCTCGGCCTCGTCGTCGGTGGTGTGGGTCAAGTCGCCGGTGAAGACGACGAAGTCGGGCGCGCGCGGCAAGGCATTCACCGCGGCCACGGCTTGCGACAGCGTATTGGCCGCTTCCGGATTGGGCGGACCTTTGAAGCCCCAGTGAGTGTCGGAGAGCTGGACGAAGAAGAAATCCTCGTCGGGCTTGCGCAAGATGTTGGTGCAGGCTCCGGCCAGGCCGGAAGCGAAGACCGCTCCACCCAAGCCCATCAGCTGCAGAAAAGAACGGCGGCCTCTTGGTTCGTTCATGTCGACAACCTCCGCCGCCATGACTCGGACGAGCCGCGGTTCATTCCCGCGGCTCGTGATTAGCCTTTATGGCGAACCAATTCGACGAACTGCTGCAGCTCGGTCTCGTTCAGGTCGGAGATTGCCCAATAGTGCATTCCGTCCTTCGACCAGTAGATCGCGTTGTATCCGCGCCGGCACATCCGCTTCACCGCCTCGTCGGAGCCGGGCTTGCCCGGCCAGACGAAGAGGTTCACCACGTGCTGCGCGCGCTTGTAGACCAGCGCGGCGGCCTGCGTGTTGTCGACATAGTCGAGCCGGCCGCCAATCAAAGGGAACCCTTCCGCCACCCAGTCGGTGACGGTCACCGAATAGTCGAGCTTTCCCTGGAACCAGGGCTTGACGGTGTGTTGATCGGACGAGGCGACGTCGGTGATGTGGTCCGCGAGCAGCGAGCGCACGTGGGCATTGAGCACCGAGTCGGCCAGCTCGGGCGGCCGCTGCAGATAGCGTGGGACGGCCACGATCAACACCGCGGCGGCGGCCGCCAGCGGGGCGAGCGCCGTCCAACTCCAACGCTTCTTCAAAGGAACGATCAGCGTGCGGGGCGCTTCGGTCCGCGGCGCGCCAATGGCCTCGCGCAGCTTCGCTTCGAGCTCGGGCGACGGCGAATAGCGGGTCAGGTTGGCGCGCGCGGAGCTCTGCAGCTCGCGCAAGCCCTTCTCGTCGGCATCGCAAGCATCGCAGCCGGAGATGTGCTCTTCCAGGTCCAGCGCCGAGCGCAGGTCCAGCTCATTGTCTACATAGGCATCGACCAGCCGCCTCGTCTCGGCGCAGTTCATGATGCGCTCCCGGCCTGCTCTTGGCGTCCGACCGCGGCCTGCAATTGTTTGCGCGCGCGAGAGAGGCGCGACATCACCGTGCCCAGCGGAATGCGGGCAACGTCGGCGATCTCTTTATAGGAAAGGCCTTCCATCTCACGCAGCACGAACACCTCGCGAAACTCGACGGGCAGCTTCTCCACCGCGTCATTCAGGGACCGCGCCCGCGCCGAGCGGAGAAACAAGACCTCGGGAGTTTCGGAGTCGCGCCCGGTATCGGTGTGCAGCTCTTCGTCGAACTCCTGGCCCAGCTCGCGCGCCCGGTTTTGCTGCAGGAAGGTGTAGACGCTGTTGCGCACGATGGTCAGCAGCCAGGCGCGCGGGTTGTTGCCGGAGAAGCCTTCGTAGAAACGGAAGGCGCGCACGATGGCCTCTTGCACCACGTCGTCGGCGTCGTGATCGTTGCGCAGCAGCCAGCGGGCAAGGTTGTACCCGGCCCGCAGGTGCGGCATCACAACCTGTTCAAAAGACTCACTTCTTCCCGGCACCGAGGCCCTCGCTGTCACCCTGACTGGAAGGCCCGCGCCTTTATTCCCGGCAGAAGGTAGTCAACCGTTCAGGCGATTGATGCCGTCGAAGGCCGCGGTCTTGTAGCATTCGGCCAGCGTCGGATAGTTGAAGACGGTGTTGACGAAGTAATCGATCTTACCGCCCAGCGCCATCACCGCCTGGCCGATGTGGATCAGCTCGCTGGCGTGCTCGCCGATGATGTGCACGCCCAGGATCTCCCGCGTCTCGGCGTGAAAGCAGATCTTGAGCAAGCCCGTCGTGTCGCCGATGATCTGCCCGCGCGCGATCTCTTTGTATTGCGCTTTACCGACTTCATATGGAATGCCGGCTTCGGTCAGCTCCTGCTCGTTGCGGCCGACGGTGGAGATTTCGGGAATGGTATAGATGCCATACGGAAACAGCTCGGGGACGACTTTGGCTTCGACGCCGAAAGCGTGGCAGGCGGCGAGCCGTCCCTGCTCCATGGAGGTCGACGCCAGCGAAGGAAAGCCGACCACGTCGCCCACCGCGTAGATGTTCGGCACCGCGGTTTGGAAGTGGGCATTGATCTTGAGCCTGCCGCGATCGTCGGCCGGAATGCCGGCTTCGGCCAGGTGCAGGCTGTCGGTCGCGCCGGTGCGGCCAATGCTGTAGAGCGCCTTTTCGGTGAGCACCTGCTTGCCCGAGGCGAGCGTGATCTTCACCTGCGGGCCGCGCTCGCCCGTCACCGTCTCCAGTGACTTGACCTCTTCTCCCAAGCGCAGCGTCGCCCGGTTCTGCCGCAGCTGGTACGCGAGCGCCTCCATGATCTCGCGGTCGACGAAGGGCAACAGCCGGTCGCGCTTGTCGATCAAGGTCACTCGGGTGCCCAGCGTCGCGAAGATGCTGGCGTACTCGAGGCCGATGACGCCGCCGCCGATGACCGCCAGCGTCTTGGGAATGCGATCGAGCCCGAGGATGTCGTCGCTGATGAGGATGTTCCCCGTCGAAGACGATGTTCGCGGCGCGGGTGGCCGAGGTGCCGGTGGCGATGATGATCTTGGCCGCGGTGAGATCGCGCTGGCCGCGGCCGTCGAGGAATTGCAGGCGCAAGGTCCGCCATGCTGATGTTCTCTTTGACCGAGTAAGCGCTGCCGTAGATGGTGCGCTCGCGATATCCCGACAAGTGCATGACCGCTTCGCGCAGGGTCTTGCTGGGAATGGTGCCGGTGTTGGTGCAGACGCCGCCGATGACGGCGCGCTTTTCGATGATGGCGGTCTTCTTGCCGAGCTTGCTGGCTTGAATGGCCGCGCGCTGTCCCGCGGGGCCGGAACCGATCACCAGCAAGTCGTAGTCGTATGCCATGAAGTTCCCTTTCGGCACGTCGAGTGTATGCGGAAAGGAGCGCCTGTGTTGAATAGCTTCCCCGCCATGCATCTGTCACACTTCCGCCAATGAACGCGACCTGGATTGATACGCTGGGAAGATTGCGCGGCGGTGCTCGGGCCTGGGCGCTGGGCAGCCGGCCGGGCAATCACCTCATCGACATCGGCACCGCCGAGCTTCGCGTCCGCGACGTCGGACCTGGAGATGCGCCTGCGTTTCTCTTCGCGGCCGATGCTCCGGTGGGCATCGAGCATTACGACGCGTTGCTTTCGCGATGGCCCGCGCATCTACGGGCAGTGGTCTTGGAGATGCCCGGGTTTGGTTTCTCCACTCCGCGGTCCGGATTCGACTTCACGCTCGGCGCTTATGCTGAAACGGCCGTCAGCGCGATGGAGCTGCTCGAATGCCAGCAGCCGACGCTGGTGTTCGCGTGCGCTTGGGGCTTCGTCGCGCTGGAGGCGGTGCGGCGCGCGCCGGGCCTGATTCAGCGGCTGATCCTGCCGCAGACGCCGTCGTGGGAAGACATGGTGCGGTGGACCGCGCGCGTGGACCGGCGCGCGATCTTTCGCCGGCCGCTCATCGGGCAAGCCTTGATGAAGGCCGCGCCCAAGCGCATTGCCCGCCTTTGGTTTCGCAATGCCTATCCGGACAGAGCCTTTGGCGCCTCGCTGAGCGGGGTCTCCGACGAAGCCTTGGACCACGGCGGCCGCTTCTCGCTGGCGTCGTTGATGCAGGGTTTGAC
>DATBAA010000743.1:0-3812 GCA_036271755.1 Myxococcales bacterium
AACCGCGGCGACGGCCAGGTGGTCGTCCGGCTGCCGGTGGAAGGCGACGCGCTCTGGGCCATGCTCGACCGCGCCGGCGAGGTGCCGCTGCCTCCTTATCTGAACCGCGCGCCAGCCCCCGCCGATGCGGAGCGCTACCAGACCATCTTCGCCAAGGAGCGCGGCGCGGTGGCCGCCCCGACCGCCGGGCTGCACTTCACGCCACAACTTGTACAAAACCTACAAGCCGCCGGAATCCACTTAGTATATATCACGCTGCACGTCGGCCCCGGCACCTTCCTGCCGGTCCGCGCGACGCGTACGGAAGATCACCGCATGCATCGTGAGCGCTACGCCGTGCCGGAAGAGACGGCGAAAGCGCTGCGCGAGCGAAAGGGCCGCGTCATCGCCATCGGCACCACTGCGCTGCGCACCCTGGAGGCCTCGAACGGCGCCGCTGGCCCGGGCTCGACCGACCTCTTCATCACGCCCGGATACGAGTTCAAGCTGGCCGACGGCCTCTTCACCAACTTCCACCTGCCCAAGAGCACGCTCTTGATGCTGGTGAGCGCTCTCGCGGGCACGGATCGAATCCGCGCTGCGTACAAAACGGCCGTCGAGCAGCGCTACCGCTTCTTCTCCTACGGCGACGCGATGCTGATCGTATGAAGTTCCAGGTCACCCATCAGGATGGCGCCGCCCGCCGCGGCAAGCTGCTCCTGCCCCACGGCGAGGTCGACACGCCGCAGTTCATGCCGGTGGGGACGGTCGCCTCGGTCAAGGCGGTCGCTCCGGACGATTTGTACAAAATGGGTGCCCAGATCATCTTGGGCAACACGTACCACCTGCTGCTGCGGCCCGGGACCGGGCTCATCGAAGAGCTGGGCGGCCTGCAGAAGTTCATGTCCTGGGACCGCAACGTCCTCACCGACTCGGGCGGTTTCCAGGTCTACTCGCTGGCCGAGCAGCGCAAGATCACCGAGGAGGGCGCGCACTTTCGCAGCCACCTCGACGGCAAGAAGCTCCTGATGACGCCCGAGAGCGCGACGCTGGCGCAGCGGCAGCTGGGCAGCGACATCCTGATGGCGTTCGACGAGTGCCCGCCCTCCGAAAGCGACCGTGCGTACCACGAGACGTCGCTCGAGCGGACCACGCGGTGGGCGGCGCGCTGCAAGGAGGCCTGGCTGCGCGATCCGGGCGAATCGAGCCTCTTTGGCATCGTCCAGGGCGGTTTGTACAAAGACCTCCGCGAGCGTCACGCGGGCGAGATCGCCGCGCTCGATCTGCCCGGAACGGCGTTAGGCGGCTTCTCGGTCGGCGAGGAGCCCGCCGCGATGTGGGAAGGCGTCCAGCACGCCGCCCCGCTCCTGCCGGTACAAAAGCCGCGCTACCTGATGGGCGTCGGGACGCCGGAAGACCTGCTGCGCTGCGTCCTGGCCGGCGTCGACCTCTTCGACTGCGTCCTGCCCACCCGCGTGGCCCGCAACGGCCTGCTCTTCACCCGCGACGGCCGGCTGCAGATCAAGGCGGCCCGCTACGCCAAGGATCAGCGCCCGCCGGACCCGAAATGCTCCTGCTACACCTGCCGGACCTTCACCCGGGCGTATCTACGGCACCTGCACGCCTCCGAGGAGCTGCTCAGCTTCCGGCTCAACTCGCTGCACAATCTAACCTTCTATCTGGATTTGATGCGGAGCGTTCGAGAGGCCATCGAGCAGGGACAGGCCGTACAATTTGTACAAAAGGCCCTGGAGGCCTTCAAAGCCAACCAGGTCGACTGAACGCGCCGCGGCAGCCAGGCGCCTGGACGCTCATCGCTTCCACCGTTGCCCCAGCAAGTGTCCGGTGCTAGAAGGTCCGGCCCTAGTTTTCGAGGAGCTACAAAGCCTTGCTGCTCGCAATTCTCGCCCAGGCCGCCGCCGAACCTCAGTCGCCTTTCGGCAGCTTCGGCTTCCTCATTCCGCTCATCCCGTTCGTCTTCATCTTCTACTTCATCGTCCTGCGCCCGCAGTCGAAGCAGGCGGCGGCCCTCAAGTCGTTCGTCGACAAGGTGGCCAAGAACGACGAGGTGGTGGTGTCGAACGGCATGCTGGGCAAGGTGGACAAGGTCGTCGGCGACGTGGTGTTCGTCGAGCTTGCCAACAATCTCAAGGTGCGCGTGTTGAAGAGCGCGATCACCCAGCCGCCGGCTTACAAGGCGTCGGACGAAAAGCCCGCCGTCGCCGAAGAGAAGAAGTAGACGCATCAACGGAGAGATCAATGGATCGCGCGTGGTACTGGAAGGCCGGATTCATCCTGGCCATAGCTCTGCTCTCGGTCTGGGCCCTGGTGCCCAGCGTGACGTATTTCCGCCTGCCCGCCGCCGAGCGCAACGAGGCGTCGGTCTTCGAAGCCGCGCGCCCCAAGTGGGCCCCTTCGAAGCACTTGAACCTCGGCCTCGACCTCCAGGGCGGCATCCACCTGGTGATGGGCGTCGAGGTGGACAAGGCCGTGCGTGAGAAGGCCGTCCGCCGCTCGGAGGAGATCGCCGCCGAGCTCGAGCGCAAGGACATCAAGGGCGTCGACGTGAAGGGCGACCCGGACACGGGCTTCGTCACCCTCACCGCGCCGGACGTGGGCAAGGCCAAGGATCTGGTCACCACCGAGTACCCGGACATGTGGGTACGCCACTCGTCCAGCGGCTCGGTCGAGCTGGCCCTCAAGGACGACGCGCTCAAGGCCCTCAAGGAGGGCGCGGTCGACCAGGCGGTGAAGGCCATCCGCAACCGCGTCGACAAGTGGGGCGTCTCCGAGCCCACCATCGCCAAGCGCGGAGACTCGAGCATTTTGGTGCAGCTGCCCGGCTACTCCAACCCGGAGAAGGCCAAGGAGCTCATCGGCAAGACCGCCCAGCTCGAGCTGCGCATCGTCGACGATCAGGACACCTCGCTGACCCAGCTCAAGGACCTGCCCGCCGGCGTGAAGCTGGACTTCGAGGCCGTGTCGGGCCCCGGCGATGCCCAGCTCTCGGTGCCGCTGCTCACCGCCACCGACCGCGGCGTCCTCGAGGCCTACGTCAAGGACAAGGCTCCCAAGGACCACGTCATCGTCCTCGGCAAGCGCGAGGGCGTGAAGGGCACGGCCAGCACCTACCGCACCTACCTGCTCGACAAGAAGCAGGGGCTGACGGGCGAGTACATCACCGACGCGGCGGTCAAGTTCGACAACTCGCCGGGCGAGGGCAACCGGCCCTTCGTCGAGCTCATCTTCAACCGCACCGGCGCCGACCTCTTCGGCAAGCTCACCAGGGAGAACGTCAAGCGCCGCATGGCCATTGTGCTCGACGACACCGTCAACTCGGCGCCCGTCATCCAGACCGAGATCGGCGGCGGCATCTGCTCCATCCACCTGGGTGGCCTGCGCCCGGTGAATGAGGTGATGGACGAAGCCAAGGATCTGGCGCTGGTCCTCAAGTCGGGCGCGCTGCCGGCTCCGGTGCGCATCCTCGAGGAGCGCAGCGTCGGCGCCTCGCTGGGGCCAGAGCTCATCCGCCGCGGCTCCTACTCGGCCCTCATCGGCCTCGTCGCCGTGCTGATCTTCATGGCCATCTACTACCGCTTCTCGGGCCTGGTGGCCGACATCGCGCTGGTGCTCAACGGCCTCGTGGTGCTCGCCATCATGGCCGCGTTGAACTCGACGCTGACCCTGCCCGGCATCGCCGGATTCGTCCTCACGCTCGGCATGGCGGTGGACGCGAACGTGCTCATCAACGAGCGCATCCGCGAAGAGATGAAGACCGGCAAGCAGCTGGCCGCCGCCATCCGCACCGGCTACGACAAGGTCTTCTGGACCAT
>DATBAA010000744.1:0-4079 GCA_036271755.1 Myxococcales bacterium
GCTGCGCAAGCTGGCCGAGACGCGCGCGCCGCCCGCGCCGCCGTCTCGCGAGGTGGACCCCGCGGGATACATCGCGGCCATGACCGCGCACCCGCGCTGGCTGGCCGATCGGTGGCTCTCCTGGTTTGGCTTCGACGAGACGTTGAAGCTGTGCGAGGCCAATCAGCGGATCGCGCCCGCGACGGTGCGCGCCCGCCGCGGCAAGCGCGACGAGGCCATGCAGGCGTTGAAGGCCGCGGGCTTGGAAGTGACTCCGGGCCGCTACGCGCCGGAGGCCTTGGTGCTGGGCGCGGGCGCTCCGCCGGCCCTGGACATCGAGGGCCACGAAGAGGGTCTCTTCCAGGCGCAGGACGAAGCCGCGCAGCTGGTCTCGCTCTTCTGCGCGCCAGAGCCGTCCTGGCGCGTGCTCGATGCTTGCGCGGCTCCGGGCGGCAAGGCCTGCCACCTGGCGGAGCTCGCGGGCTCGGTGCTGGCCGTCGATCTGCACGCGCGGAAGGTGAAGCAGATCGCGGAAGCTGCCAAGCGGCTGGGGCTCACGAATCTGGAGGTTCTCGCCGCCGACGCCGGCCTGCCCATTCCGGGCGCTTTGGAAGCCAGCTTCGATCTGGTGCTGCTCGACGCGCCCTGCTCCGGCCTGGGAACGCTGCGCCGCCATCCGGAAGTGAAGCTGCGCCGCACCGCCGCCGACGTCGACAGGCTCGCCTCGCTGCAGGCCAAGCTGCTCGCGTCCGTCCAGCGCTACGTCAAGCCGGGCGGGCTCCTGGTCTATGCGCTCTGCACGCTGACCCGCGAAGAGTGCGACGAGCAGGTGCAGCGCTTCATGAAGGCTTTTCCGGAGTTCCGGGTGGAGCCGCCGCCGCCCGGCTTCCCGTCCGACTGCCTGGACGGCGACTTTTTGCGGACCCTGCCCCACCGCACCGGCACCGACGGCTTCTTCGCCGCCCGCTTGCGCAAGGAGATGAGATGACCATCCAGATTGCCCCGTCCCTGCTCTCCTGCGACCTGTCGCGCATCGGCGCGGAGATCGAGGCGGTGGAACAGGCCGGCGCAGACCTGATCCACGTCGACGTCATGGACGGCCGGTTTGTACCAAACATCACCTGGGGTCCGCCGGTGGTGGCGGCGATGAAGAAGCACGCCAAGACCCCGCTCGATTGCCACCTGATGATCGTCGAGCCGGAGAAGTACGTCGAAGCTTTCGTGAAAGCCGGAGCGTCCAACGTGACGGTGCACGTCGAGGTGTCGCCGCACCTGCACCGGACGCTGCAGCAGATCCGGTCGCTGGGCGCCACCGCCGGCGCGTCTCTGAACCCCTCGACGCCGCCCGACCATTTGGAGTACGTGCTCGACAGCCTGGACCTGATCCTGGTGATGACGGTCAATCCGGGCTTTGGCGGTCAGAGCTTCATCGAAAGCTGCCTGCCGAAGATCGAGAAGCTCGCCGGCTGGATCCAGAAGCGCGGCCTGAAGACGAAGCTCGAGGTCGACGGAGGGGTCGCTCCTTCGACCATCAAGCGCGTGGTTTCCGCGGGTGCAAATGTGCTGGTAGCCGGTACAGCCGTCTTTGGTCAGAAGGACTATGCTGCCGCAATTCGGGCACTTAGAGACGCTGCCGTCTGACCGTTGCTTGACACGACGCGGCATTGACGCGCAGTGTCAGCGGCATGGATGGAACCGTCACGAGGCTGCCTGGAACTGACTTGCAACGACCGGTCGTCGCGCTGGTCGCTCACGATCGGCGCAAGGACGAGATGGTGGAGTTCGCGCTCTTCAACAAGGGCACGCTCAACCGCTGCACTTTGTACGCAACGCGCACCACCGGGCTGTCGCTGCAGACGGCGCTGAACTGCAACATCCAGCTGCTGTTGAGCGGTCCGCTGGGCGGAGACGCGCAGCTGGGCTCGCTCATCGCCGAAGGGCGCATCGACACGGTCTTCTTCTTCTGGGACCCGCTGACGCCGCAGCCGCACGACGTGGACGTGAAGGCGCTGCTCCGTTTGGCCGTTTTGTACGATGTGTCCATCGCCTGCAATCGCAGCTCGGCGGACCACATCATCTCGTCCGAGCTCTTCATCCAGCCGCAGAAGTATCGAGAGGACCGCGGCCGGCCCGGCCCCAACTACGTGCCCTGGGCACGCTAACCGTCAAAAAGACTTAGCCGGTTGAACGCGGTTTAGCCGGTTAGTGCAGCACCCGCTCCGGCTTCTGCGCGATGAGCGCCCAGAACTGCTTGGGCGACAGCCCCAGCGCGCGCTCCGACAGCGGCGCCCACTGCAGGCCGTGAACGGCTTTCAGGTCGAGCTTCCCCTCGGCCAGCGCTTCGATCTCGGTCCGCAGCCACGCCCGCTTCTCGAGCTCGAGCCCGTGCGCCGCGAAGAGCGCCTTCAGCGCGGGAAAGCTCGCCTTGGTGGTCGAGAGCGACTGCGGGTTCGCGTCCAGATCGAGCGCCTCGGCCAGCGGAATCACCCGCGCGCCCAGGCCCGCCTCGGTGGCGACCGCCTGCAAGTCGGCGAAGCGGATGCTGGTCGGCGTGGCATCGCCTTTGGGGTCGCCGAAGTCGGCGACGAAGAGCACGCCTCCCGGCGCCAGCACCCGCGCGGCCTCCTTCACCAGCAAGAGCGCGCCGGTGTTCTTGCCGTCGGCGAAGCCCAGCTCCGTGGCGATCTCGTTGGCCACCACGGCGTCCTGCGACTCGTCCGGCTGGTCGCGCAGCTCTGCCGGCGTGGCCTGCGTCGCACCCGGCAACGCGAGCGGCGCAAGGCTGAGGTCGAGCACGCGCCGCAGCTCCGGATTGCGCCGGGCCAGCTCGGCCGCCAGCGCCTGCGCGTAGGTCTTCCCGCGGAGCGCGACGTGCGGCTGCTCGAAGAGCGAGGCCAGCGTGGGCTGCGGCTCCGCCGGCTGCTGCGGCGCGGGGCCACCGACGGCGTAGGCCTTGGCGTCCGGCAGCTCGGGGTACGGCATGGTCGACTCGGCCGCCGGGTTGAGCTGCACGCCGCCCTGCGAGGCAGGCTTGGCGAGGATCTTCAGCGCGGCCGTGTCGGCCTGCGCGAGCCGCAAGAGCCCCGGCAGCGCCTGCGGCCCGGCGTCGCCGAGGATCTGTCCCAGCGTGTGCTCGCCGTCGCAGCGGTTGAAGAGCATGGAGGTGGCCGCGTCCAGCGGCACCGCGTTCCCGGCGCGGGTGTAGAGGACGATCTCCTTGCCGGCGCGCTCGAAGACCGTCCCTCGCGGAACGCGCGGAAAGCCCGCCAGCAAGGGCGCGATCTCGTCCACCTTGCGGCCCTGCGACCCCGCCAGCACCAGGAAGCGACGGCTGCGCAGGACGGTGGTGAACTCGCTGGCCTGGTCTTTGGACAGCCCTTCGGGCGGCTGGCTGGCCACCTGCTCGTCGTCGGCCGAGGGGTCGAACGCCAGGAGCAGCCCGAGCACGTCGCGGCTCATCTCGGCGACGTCGCCCGTGAGGCCATGCCAGGCAAAAGCCGCGTCGCCGCGGGCGTGGAAGCTGACATAGCGGGAGAGCGCAAGGACGGTCACGGCGGCGCAGGATGCCCCTCACTTCGGATTGCGGCAAGTCAGGATTGACGCGAGCCGCGTGTCGGGGTAGATCCCGCGACCCTTTTCACGGTCGGGGAGTGGCTCAGCCTGGTAGAGCACCTGGTTCGGGACCAGGGGGTCGCAGGTTCGAATCCTGTCTCCCCGACCAACTTTCTCCCGCGAAGTCGCTCAGGTTTTTCAGCGTACTGCCGCGGTTACCTTTCAGCGATCCGGGCTCCGGGGACACCACGGGGACAAGCGACGGCAGCCGCGCGATGCCGGCGCGCAGGTCGGCGAGGTCGACGCGCGTGTAGACGTTCGCGGTCAACCGCGGATCCGCGTGCCGCAACATCCGCTGTGCGACGACGAGCGGAACGCCTGCTCGCGCGAGCAACGTGGCCGTCGTTCCGCGCAGATCGTGGAAGCGCAAATGGCGCGCGATGGCCTTCGGCCAGAGCTTCATCTCGCAGTCGGGACAGATTCGCAGCGCTGAGTCCTTCGCCTCTTCGTGGTAACCGCAGTTTTTTCTTCGGCAGACGTGGAGATAG